>NCBR01000110.1 GCA_002279285.1 Acidobacteria bacterium 37-71-11 | reverse complement strand
GCCGGTGGTCCTCGAACTCGAGCGTGCAGATCGAGTGCGTGATCCCCTCGATCGCGTCCTCGAGCGGGTGGGCGTAGTCGTACATCGGGTAGATGCACCACGCCGCGCCGGCGTGCGGATGCGGCGCGTGCAGGATGCGGTAGATCACCGGGTCGCGCATGTTGATGTTCCCCAACCCCATGTCGATCTTCGCCCGCAGCGTGCGCGCGCCGTCGGGAAACTCGCCCGCGCGCATCCGCCGGAACAGGTCGAGGCTCTCGGCGGCCAGGCGCTCCCGGTGCTCGCACGCCCGGCCCGGCTCGGTGAGCGTGCCGCGCCGCTGCCGCACGTCCTCCGGCGAGCAGTCGCAGACGTACGCCTTCCCTTTCCCGATCAGCTTCTCGCCCCACGCGTACATCCGCTCGAAGTAGTCGGACGCGAAGTAGAGGTGCGTCCCCCAGTCGAACCCGAGCCAGCGCACGTCGCGCTCGATCGACTCGATGTACTCCTGCTCTTCCTTGGTGGGGTTGGTGTCGTCGTAGCGCAGGTGGCAGCGCCCGCCGAACTGCCCGGCGATGCCGAAGTTGAGGCAGATCGACTTGGCGTGGCCGATATGCAGGTAGCCGTTGGGTTCCGGAGGAAAACGCGTGACGACCGTCGCGTGCTTCCCGCTGGCGAGGTCCGCGGCGACGATCTCGCGGATGAAGTCGAGCGCGACGGTGGATTCTGTTGGATCCATCGGTTTACACCCCTTCCGGCGCGGGCGCGCGCCCCGGGTCGGCCTTCATGCTATGGAGCGTCTCGACCGCGCGGCGCAGGCGGCGGCGGCAGACCTCGCGCCCGAGCAGCTCCATCGTCTCGAACAGCGGCGGCGTCGCGGCCTTGCCGGTGACGGCGATGCGCACCGGCATGAACAGGTCGCCACTCTTCCACCCCGCCGCCTCGGCGAACGCGCGCATCTCGGCCTCCAGGCGCGCCGCTTCCCAGTCGAGGAGCGGGTCGAGCCGCTCCTCGAGCAGCCGTGCGAGGGCCTCGGCGGTCTCTGCCGCCGTGCGCTTCTTGGCGACGAGCTTGAGCCGCGCCTCGGCGTCGTACTCGATCTCGCCGACGAAGAAGAAGCGGGCGTACTCGACGAAATCCTCGAGCTTCTCGATGCGCTCGTGGGCGAGCGCAAGCACCTTGGTGAGGTGGTCGTCGCTCAGGATGTCGGCGCGCAACCTGGCGAGGAGGCCGGGCACCGCGAGAGCGCGGATGTACTTGCCGTTCATCCAGGTGAGCTTCTCGACGTCGAACACCGGCCCGCCCAGGGTGATGTCCTTGATGTCGAAGCTCGCGATGAACTCAGGAAGCGAGAACTCCTCACGGTCGGCGGAGATCGCCCACCCCATCAGGGCGAGGTAGTTGAGCATCGCCTCGGGGAGGTAGCCGGCGCGCCGGTAGAAGTTGAGCGACACCGGGTTCTTGCGCTTCGAGATCTTCGACTTGTCGGCGTTGCGCAGCAGCGGCAGGTGGCAGAACACCGGCTCCTCCCAGCCGAACGCGCGGTAGAGCTGCGCGTGCTTGGGCAGGGAGGAGATCCACTCCTCGGCGCGGATCACGTGCGTGATCCCCATCAGGTGGTCGTCCACGACGTTCGCGAGGTGGTACGTGGGGTAGCCGTCGCTCTTGAGCAGCACCTGGTCGTCCACCAGGCGGTTGTCGATGCGGATCTCGCCACGCAGCAGGTCGGCGACGGCGGTCTCGCCGTCGCGCGGCATCGCCAGACGGATCACGTGCGGCTCGCCCGCCGCGCGCCGCCGCGCCGCCTCGGCAGGCGCGAGCGTGCGGCAGTGGCCGTCGTAGCCGAGCGCGTGCGCGACCTTGAGCCGGCGCTGCTCCTCGCGCAGGGCGTCGAGGCGCTCCCTGGTGCAGAAGCACGGGTACGCGGCGCCGCTTGCGACGAGTTGCTCGGCGTGGTCGCGGTAGATCGCGAAGCGCTCGCTTTGCCGGTAAGGCCCGAATGGCCCGCCGACGTCCGGCCCCTCGTCCCACGTCAGGCCGAGCCAGCGCAGCGACTCGAAGATCATGCGCTCGGAGGTCGGGTTCGAGCGCTCGCGGTCGGTGTCCTCGATGCGCAGGACGAACTGCCCGCCGTTCTTCTTCGCCCAGGCGTAGTTGAACAACGCCACGTACGCCGTCCCGACGTGCGGGTCGCCGGTCGGGCTGGGAGCGATTCGCGTTCTCACCACGTTGGCCATCGTCGAATGTCCACCTTTGCTCGCGCCGGAGCGTACGCCCCGGCAACGCGAGTCTACCAGCCGCCGCCCGGCGCCGGGACGTCGGCCCTTTGGCGCCGGGAGAGGGGCCTGCGAGCGGCTGGGGCGCCGGCCCACCGAAGTTGACACCGGTCAGGGTTGGCCTACAATTGGCGTCCCAGCGGTGCTGGGGAGTCGTCCAATGGCAGGACACGTGGCTCTGGACCACGGTATTGGGGTTCGAATCCCTGCTCCCCAGCCAATCGGGAAACACCCCCGTTCGACAGTTTCCGGAGTTCCATCAGGTGATGCTGCCTTGCGGCCGCACGCGGCCGATCTTCGCTATGCTGCGCTTGAAGCGGCGGACGAGCGAAACGAAAGGAGCGCGCGATGGCAACTCTTCAGAGCGAGTGCTGGATCCTCACGGGGTACCCCGAGGGGATGCCCGACGATTCGACGTTCCGTCTGGAGCGCCGGCCGGTGCCGGCCCCCGGCGACGGCGAGGTGGGGCTGGAAACCCTCTACATTTCGGTGGACCCGTACATGCGCGGGCGGATGAGCCCGGTCAAGAGCTACGTCGCCCCCCTCTCGCCGGGCGACGTCATCGCGGGCGCGGCGGTGGCCCGCGTGGCGGAGTCTCGACACCCCGACTTCGCCGCCGGCGACCTCGTGCTGGCGCCGCTGGGCTGGCGGACGGCGGGCGTGCTTCCGGGCGGCTTGCTGCAGAAGGTGGCGCTGTCCGCGAACCGGGCCTCGCTCGCCCTTGGCGCCCTCGGCATGCCCGGTCTCACCGCCTATTTCGGCCTCCTCGACGTGGGGCAGCCCAAGCCGGGAGAGACCGTACTCGTTTCCGGGGCGGCGGGCGCCGTGGGCTCGCTCGTGGGGCAGATCGCCCGCCTGATGGGGTGCCGCGCCGTGGGGGTGGCGGGCAGCGATGACAAGGTGCGCTGGCTCACAGAGGAGCTTGGCTTCCACGCGGCGCTGAACTACAAGGCCCACGAGGACCTGCGCGCGGCGCTCGCCCCCCTCTGCCCGGACGGGGTGGACGTCTACTTCGACAACGTGGGCGGGGCGGTGAGCGACGCGGCGCTCGGTCTGATCAACCTCAGGGCTCGCCTGGTGATCTGCGGCCAGATCGCGCAGTACAACGCCAAGAACCCGCCGCGCGGCCCACGGCCGTTCGCCACGCTGCTCGTCCGCCGCGCCCGCGCCGAGGGGTTCATCATCTTCGATTTCAAGGAGCGCTTCCCCGAGGCGCAGCAGCGGCTTTCGACCTGGGTCGATGACGGACGGCTGCGCGTCCGCGAGACCGTGATCGAGGGGTTCGCCAACGTGCCCAAGGCGTTCCTGGGGCTGTTCGCCGGCGAGAACACCGGGAAGATGATCGTCAGGCTGTAGGCCTAGTCCGCGCGCGGGCGTCCACCTGCGGTCGCTCTCGCTGGGTCGTCGCCGGGACGTCGCCGCCGGCCGCGCCTTGCCATTCGGCCGGCCCCCGCTCCCAGAACGGGTAGAAGCAGTACCACTGCTCGGGGTGCTGCCTGATCCGGCGCTCGAGGATCCCGGCCCAGGTTTTCATCGCGGCG
Organism: Acidobacteria bacterium 37-71-11; assembly: GCA_002279285.1. GTDB lineage: Bacteria > Acidobacteriota > Thermoanaerobaculia > Thermoanaerobaculales > Thermoanaerobaculaceae > RBG-13-68-16. The sequence continues at coordinate 4,081 of NCBR01000110.1, read as the reverse complement.
CGGGCCCGTTCCTCGACCCCGTCGGCGCCGTCGAGGTCGAGAGGCGGTTCGTAGATCACCTGGAACGTCCGTTCCGGGGTGAGGAGGAAGAACGTCGGGACGATGAGCGCGCCCGAACGCGCGGCAAGCAGGAACGGCCCCGGCGGCAAGCTGGCGGTGGCGCCGAAGAACTCCACCGGCCACCCCTGGTCGTTGAAGTCGCGGTCGCCGTGCGCGGCGACGACGCCGCCCGCCTGGAGGATGCGCAGCGCCGGGACGACCGAGAACGGCGAGGCATCCACGGGGATGCCGTGGACGTTGCCGCGCAGCCGCGCTTTCGTGCGGAACTCTTCGGCGGTGGCGAAGCGGTCGCGCCAGTACAGGACGTGGACCGGCTCGAAGTGCGTGCCCATCGCCACCGCGCCCACCTCGGGGTTGCCCATGTGGGCCGAGAGCAGCAGCGTGCCGCGCCCGCAACTCCGCGCCGCGGTGAAGTGCGCCTCGCCCTCGACCGCGACGATGTGCGCATCGAGCGCCTCCGGAGGCAACTGCGACCAGCGGAAGAAGTCGATCCAGTGGTAGGCGTGCTCGTATCCCATCCGCCAGGCGACGCGGCGCACCTCGGGGTGGTCCGGAGGCAACCCCAGGATGCGCGCGTAGTTCCCCTTGATCGCGCGCAGGTACTTCGGCCGCACCACGTTGAACGGCAGCATCACGAGGGCGCGGGCCATCCAGTACATGAGGGCGAGCGGCCAGCGGACCGAGGCCCAGACCAAGAGCGGGATCGTGACGCTGAAGTAGAGGCGATAGAACGCTTGCAGGATGCGGGGGGAACCCGCCATCTTGGACTGCATCGGCCGGGATTCTAGCAGCCGCGAGAGAGTCCGGGCAGGAACACGAGAACGACACCCCCCTCCACCCGCACCTCGACCGGTCCGCCGTCGGCGACGTTCGAGACGCTGGTGCGCCCCGCGAGGTCCAGCGGCTCGCCGTCGAGCGCCCAGCGCAGCCCCTGCGTCCACACCCGCTCGCAGCGGCCGAGCGGCATCAGCGAGACCGTCGCCCCGGCCGCGGCCGCGGCGGTGAACGCGTCGCTGACCGCGACGATCCGGTGCTCCTCGTCGAGCAGCTCGACCTCGCCGCGGCCCGCCCAACGCCCGAGCAAGGCGAGGTTCTCGATGGCGTGGTCGAGCCTGCCGCCGGTTGCGGCGACGACGGTCACCCTTCGGACGCCGCGTTCGTCGAAGGCGTAGGCGAGGGTCTTGTGGAGATCGGTGGATTCCTGGTCGGGGCGCGCCACGATGCGCTCCTCCCCCACCCAACGACGCACGCCGGGACGGATCGAGTCGAGGTCGCCCACCACCGCGGCCGGGCGCACCCCGACGCGCGCCAGGTGGTTGGCGCCGCCGTCGGCCGCCAACACGAGCGCCGAACGGCGCAGGAGCGTCACGAACTCCTCTCGCCAGCGCCACGGCGCGTTCGCCACGACAAGCGCGTCCCGCATTGGCCCATGCTACACTTTCGCCCGTTCCCCGAGTGCCCAGGCGCTGCTCGTGCAATTGAACCACCTCCTCGAGGGCGTCCCGGGGATGATGATGGAGGGTCGCGATGTCTTCTCATAGCCCGACCAGGGCGCGGGAGGTCATGGTCGTCGGCGGCGACGTCGTCGTGGTGTGGGCCGACGGCCACGAGTCGTACTACCCCGGCGCCGAGCTGCGCCGGGCGTGCACCTGCGCCGAGTGCAAGGGGGAGGGCCACCTCTTCGGCCGCTCGACGCTGCCGACGTTGAAGCCGCTCGTCCCCGAAGCGTTCGTGCCCGTTGCGGTCGGACTCGTCGGCAATTACGGTCTCCAGGTCACCTGGGGCGACGGCCACGACTACGGCATCTACACCCTCGCCGAGCTGCGCGCCGCCTGCCCGTGCGACGGCTGCCGCGCCGGGGCTCCGCCGGCTCCCTAGGCCGGTGGGGGCGCACGGCTAGAATGCGCGGGTGGACGAACCGCGCACCCTCACCGTCGACGGCGTCGCGCTCACGCTGGTCGTCGAGCGCAAACGGGTCAAGAACCTCAACGCGCGGCTGCGCGGCTCGACGATCAGCCTGAGCGTCCCCTACCACGCGACCAGGAGCGAGATCGACGCCGCGATTCCCGACCTGGCGCGCACCCTGCTCCGGCGGGCGCGCGCCCGCCAGATCAACGGCGAGGAGGACGCCCTCGCACTTGCCCGGCGCGTCGCCGCCCGCTTCCCGCAGCCGCCGGAAGTGCACGGGGTCGCCTTCGTCACCACCCAGCGCAGCCAGTGGGGGAGCTACTCGCCGTCGAGCCGGACGATCCGGCTCAACGCCGTGCTGCGGCCCATGCCGCGCTGGGTGCTGGAGGCGGTCGTGGCGCACGAACTCGCACACGCGTTCCACCTCGATCACTCGGAGGCGTTCAGGACGCTGCTGCAGCGCGTCTGCCCGGGCACCGACCGCGCCGACGCGTTCCTCGCGGGCGTGAGCTGGCTGGCGGGGAACTGGGAGCGGCTCCACCCCGTGGAACGAGCGCTCCTCCACCGCTCGGGGGAAGAACCCGACTAGCTCCGGCCGGGCGTCCACACCGAGCGGGCGCGGGCGATCTCGCGGCCGTCGCCGGCGCGCACGAGGGTGTGGCGGAACGTGGCCGGCGCGGCCGGCTCGCGCTGCGCCCGCACCCCGATCGTGTCGCCGTGGTGGGTCTCGGCGCGGAATTCGATCTCGAGCGCGCCGAAGGTCGCGCCCAGCGCGACGTCCTCGGGGAGCGCCTCGAGCGCCCAGGCGATCACGCTCACGTTGTTGGCGTGATGGTTCATGTCGAGGTCGGCGAAGCGCACCTCGACCGCGGTCTCGGAATCCGGGCTTTCGGTCTCGGGCAGCCGGTCGAACGGGTCGTCGAGCACCCGCCCCGGCGCGTTGCGCGCAATGGCCTCGACGTCCGCGAGCGACCGCAGCGGCCGGTGCGTCGCGAGGTCGAGCAGCAGCCAGCCGGTCGTGGCGATCCCCAGCTCCCGCCCACCCCCGTCCTCGATGCGGAACTCGCGCAAGGCGAACACTCGGTGCACCCCGGCCGGCCAGGTCGTGACCCGCACCTCGTCCCGCCACCGCGGCAGCTCGGCAAGACGGAGGTGCAGTCTGGACAGCACCCATGTGCGCCCCTGCGCCTGTAGGGTGTCGACCGCCCACCCGAGCGCGGTGGCGTGGTTTCCGGCGGTCTCCTGCAGCCAGTTGCACACCGCCGGGAGCGTCGCTCGCCCGTCGGCGCCGACCTCGTACGCCCGCACCCTGTAGCCGTCCGTCCACACCGCCGGCCCGTCGGTCACCTTCGCACCCCCAAGCACCCGGATGATACCCGTCCTCGAGCGCGGCTGAGGCAGCCGCGCCACGGAAGACCGGCGCTTGCGAGCAAACGCCGCTACAAAAGCAACAACAGCGCGCCCGGCGGTCGCGCCCCACATCAGAACCGGCCGCGCCGGCCGCAGCCTGCGCGCCCTTGAGCGCCTCCGAGGACGAGCAGCTCAACGATAGGCAGGACCTCACAGCTTGCGGCGTGTAGCCGCGCCGCCGAGAGTGGGCCGGATGCAAGGCGCCCGAGGCGGCCGCGGCGGAGCGTAGCCGGAGGCTACGTGAGCATCCGATCCGCCGAGTCCAACGCCAGGCGAGACGCGGCTTTGCCGCGGCTCGCGGGGGGCGCGGGGGGTCTAGAGCGGCCGGGCGGACGGTGGAGCGGCCGCGGGACCCCCCGCCAGGATTGTGGTCCGCTATCGGCGGCGCTAGTAGGCGTGACGGTGGCGCCAGAACCGCAGCACGGTCAACCACAAAATCTTGAAGTCCAGCCCCAGCGTCCAGTTGTCGATGTAGTACAGGTCGTACGCGATCCGCTTCCGGATCGAGCTCTGGCCACGCAGGTCGTGCACCTGCGCCCAGCCGGTGATCCCAGCGCGGACGCGATGGCGCGACATGTACTCCGGGTACCGCTCGCGGAAGCGTGCCACGAACTCGGGCCGTTCCGGCCGCGGTCCCACGAGCGACATCTCGCCGCGGACGACGTTGACGAGCTGCGGCAGCTCGTCGAACGAGAACCGGCGC
>NCBR01000109.1 GCA_002279285.1 Acidobacteria bacterium 37-71-11 | reverse complement strand
TTCGGCACCATCGTCGACACCCACGTCACCACGATCGTTTCGGCGCTGTTCCTGTTCCAGTTCGGGACCGGCCCGATCAAGGGGTTCGCCGTCACGCTCATCGTCGGCCTCTTGATCTCGATGTTCACCTCGGTGTTCGTGTCGCGAACGATCTTCGAGACGGAGCTGTCTCGGCGCGCCCAGGCCAAGACGCTTTCGATTTAGGGGGACGCAATGCGTTTCTTCCACAACACCAAGATCCGCTTCATGGAGTACCGCTGGCACTGGATCATCGCGTCCACCGTCCTGAACCTGGTGGCGATCGGTTTGATCTTCTTCGGCCCCGGCCTCAAGCTCGGCGTCGATTTCGCGGGTGGCACCCAACTCACCCTCAAGTTCAAATCGGAACCCGACCTCGGACGGGTGCGGAAGGCGCTCGAGGCGCTCGGTCTCGGCGACGTCACCATCCAGCGCTTCGACGAGGCCTCGGCGCACCAGATCCTCGTCCACATGCAGAACCCCAAGGGCCAGGAGGGCGATTACACCTCCCGGATGATCACCGCGCTCGAGAAGGAGTTCGGCGGCGCCAAGGCGATCGAGATCAACCTCGAGGGCTCGGACGCCCTGCGCGACACGCTCGCCCAGGCCGACCCGGACAAGGTCGGCGGCACGGTCGACGAGCGCCGGGCGCACTACAAGCCGATGTCGGACGCGATCCTCGGCCTGCGCAAGCAGGTCGGGGTCGTGAGCGGTCCCGATCAGCTCGCCGGCCTCACGGCGATGTCGGCGGCGACGAGAGCGTACCTGACCCAGAACGCGCACTTCGGCGATTTCGCCGTGCTGGCGGCCGACAACGTCGGTCCGGTCGTCGGCAAAGACCTGCGCCAGAAGGCGATCTACGCCGTGTCGTTCTCGCTGCTCGGCATGCTCATCTACATCTGGTTCCGCTTCAAGCTCCAGTACGGCATCGGCGCCATCGTCGCCAACTTCCACGACACGCTGATCACTCTCGGCGCCCTCGTCATCACCCAGCGGCCGATCGACCTGCCGACGATCGCGGCGCTGCTGACCCTGGTCGGTTACTCGACCAACGACACCGTCGTCATCTTCGACCGCATCCGCGAACGCCTGAAGCTCGAGCGGGGCAAGCCGCTGATCACCGTCATGGACGAGGCGATCAACGCGACGTTGTCGCGGACGATCATCACCTCCGGTCTGACGTGGGCCGTCGTCATGGCGCTCTTTATCTTCGGCGGCGACGTCATCAACACGTTCGCGTTCGTCCTCGTGATCGGCATCGTGGTCGGCACCTACTCCTCGATCTACATCGCCTCCCCGATCGCGCTCGGGATGTCGAACTGGATCGAGAAGCGCAAGACGGCGAACCGGCGGCGCAAGTAGCGGGACCGGGCACCGGGCATCGGAAGAACAGGAAGAACGATCCTCAGGGGCCGGCGACCGCCGGCCCCTGCTGCGTCCGGAGGCAGGAGAGGCGTGGTCCGTGGCCAGAGCCGGCCGCGCCGGCCGCAGGCCGCGCGGCCTCTCGCGCCTCCCTCGAAGACGAAGAAGCGCGCCCGGCGGTCGCGCCCCACATTAAAAGCGGCCGCGCGGTCTCGAGCGCCCCCCTCGAAGACGCCGCGCTCAACGGTAGGCAGGGCGTCGCAACTCGGGGCGTGTAGCCGCGCCGCCGCCGTTGGGCCAGCTGCTAGGAGGGCAAGGCGGTCGGACCGGAGCATAGCCGTAGGCTATGTGAGGATCCGAACCGCCGCGGCCCGACAACGCAGATGGTCCGACGCCGGCGTCGCCCCTGAGGCGGAGACGCCGACCGCAGTTAGAATAGAGGGGTGACGGATGTGCTCCCCCGCTTCGAGGACATCCTCGAAATCGTCTCGGGCTACAACCCGGGCTGCGACGAGGACCTGCTCCGGCGCGCCTACGTCTACTCCGCGATGGCGCACCGCGGCCAGGTGCGGGTCTCGGGGGAGCCGTACCTCGTGCACCCGCTCGAGGTGTCCCGGATCCTCGCCGAGATGCACCTCGACGAGGTGGCGATCGCCACCGGGCTGCTCCACGACCTCCTCGAGGACACCTGGGTCACCGAGGAGGAACTGGAGAACCAGTTCGGCGAGCACATCACGGGCCTCGTCAAGGCGCTGACCAAGATCACGACGATGGAGCAGTCGTACGCGGCGCGCGAGGCGGCGCAAGCGGAGAACGTGCGGCGGATGCTGCTGGCCTCGATCGTCGATGTGCGGGTGATCCTGGTCAAGCTCGCGGACCGCCTCCACAACATGCGCACCCTGGGGTTCCTCCCCGAGGACCGGCGCAAGCGCATCGCCGCCGAGACGATGGAGATCTACGCGCCGATCGCCCACCGCCTGGGCATGGGGCGCCTGAAGGCCGAACTCGAGGACCTGGCGCTCGCCTACCAGCACCCCGACGAGTACCGGCGCCTGACCGAACAGCTGCAGCAGCGCGAGGAGATGGCCGCCTCGCTGATCGCCCAGATCCGGGCGACGATCACCGGGATCCTCGAGGAAAACTCGCTACCCGCGGAGGTGAGGGGGCGGATCAAACACCTGTATTCGATCTGGACAAAGCTGCGCCGGCAGGGGATCGGCCTCGACCGCGTCTACGACTTCCTCGCGTTCCGCCTGATCGTCGACACCGTCCCGCACTGCTACGCCGCGCTCGGCCTGATCCATCAGCTCTGGCGCCCGGTGCCCGGCCGCATCAAGGACTACATCGCGATGCCCAAGCCGAACGCCTATCAATCGCTGCACACCTCGGTGATCGGCCCGGAGGGGCAGCCGTTCGAGGTCCAGATCCGCACCCGCGACATGGACGAGATCGCCGAGCGCGGGATCGCCGCGCACTGGCTCTACAAGGAGGGCCGCCAGCCCGGCCACGACGCCGAGCGGGTGTCGTGGCTGCACAGCCTCGTCGAGGGCCACCAGGAGAACCCGCGCGACTTCCTGAACTCCTTGAAGCTCAACCTCTACCCAGAAGAGGTCTACACCTTCACTCCGAAGGGCGAGGTGTTCGCGTTCGCGCGCGGCGCGACGCCGATCGACTTCGCCTATCGCGTCCACACGGAGGTCGGCCACCACTGCGTCGGCGCCCGCATCAACGGCAAGCTCGTGCCCCTGCGGACCGCCCTCGCCAACGGGGACATCGTCGAGATCCTGACCTCGGCCAACCAGGTCCCGAGCCGCGACTGGCTCGACATCGCGGTCAGCGGCCGGGCGCAGAACAAGATCCGCGCGTGGCTCAACCGCGGCGAGAAGGAGCAGGCCGTCGAAGCCGGCCGGCGCCTCTTCGACCGTGAGTGCCGCAAGCTGGGCCTGACGGTCAAGGAGTTCCGCGAGGACGGCCGCATGGCGAAGCTCGCCTCGGACCACGGCTTCGGCAAGGAGGACGACCTCCTCGCCGCGATCGGTTTCGGCCGGCTCTCGCTGCGCGACGTCCTGGTGCCGTTGGTGCGCATCAAGGCCCCGCAGCCTCCCCCCGTCCCCGGCGCCCGTGCCCGCGCGGCGGTCGCGGACGGCTCCGTCATCACGGTGCGCGGCCAGCGCGACCTGCTCACCTTCCGCGCGCAGTGCTGCAACCCGCTGCCGGGCGACGAGATCGTCGGCTACGTCACGCGCGGGCGCGGCGTCGCGGTGCACGCGGCGAACTGCCCGAACGTCCGCAAGCTCCTGTTCACCTCCGAACGGGAGGTCGAGGTCGAGTGGGGCGGGGGGACGGGGGCGTTCGCCGTGCCGTTGCACGTCGGTTTCGAGGATCGCCCGGGGATGCTCGCCTCGCTCTCGCAGGCGGCCAACGGCGAGGACGCCAACATCCGCAGCTGCCACCTCGCGACGAACGAGGACAGGCTCGGCACGGCGGACCTGGTGGTCGACGTGGACGGCCGTTCCCACCTCGATCGGGTGCTCACCGCGCTCCGCCACATCGACGGGGTGACATCGGTCGAGGTCAGCCTCACCACGCCGGAGCGGCGGCTGCGCGCCCTCTGACTGCGTGTTGAAAAGGTCTTGTCGTGTCCGTGTGGGGCGCGCGCGCCGCGCGCGCTTCTTCTTGCCCTCCGAAATGCAACGGCTGCGCGCCCGGCGGTCGCGCCCCACATTGCCGTCATTGCGAGCGAAGCGATCTCGTCCCCAACCGCATGACCCGCCGCCGTTCGATGTCCTCGAGATTGCTTCACCCCGCGTGCGGCGGGGCTCGCAATGACCGATTCTCCCGCGGCAACGGTGGGGCGCCCGGCGGTCGTCTACATTCGGAAACCGGTGGGGCGGGCGCCCTCGCCCGCCCGGCGACCGCGTTTCACTCTGGAGGGGTAGGGGCGGGGATTGCCTCCGCCCGACGTGGTGTCGTAGCGGCCGCCCGTCGGGCGGCCGGCCTCAGTGCGCGGCCTTGACGATCTTGCCGGAACGCAGGCAGCGCGTGCACACCTTGAGACGGACCGTGCGTCCCTCGACGAGCGCGCGCACGGCGTGAAGGTTCGGCCGCCACTCCCGGTGCGACACGTTGTGGGCGTGGCTGATCCTGTTGCCAAGCTGACTTCCCTTGCCGCAGACCTCGCAAATCCGGGCCATGAATCCTCCCTCCCTCGCGTGAGGGCTGGACATTCTACCATCCGACCCCGGGATTGCCAAGGTGGTAGGCTCATGGCACGTCCTTGACATTGTGGTTTAGCGTGGTTACATTGGCCTCAAAAGGATGAGAGGAACGCTTCCACCTTAGCGGGACAGGCAGAAACGTACAGAGGGGGCTAGGGAACGTGCGGCTAGGAAAGAAAAAAGGGATCGTCGGGCTCGACATCGGTTCGTCGGCAATTAAACTCGTCGAGCTGAAGGCCGGCAAGAGCGGCAGGTTCTCCCTCCTGCACGCCGGTCACTCGCCGTTGTCCCCGGAGGCGATCGTCGAAGGCACGGTCATGGACTCGTCGCTGGTCGTGGAGGTCGCTCAACGGCTGATCCAGGAACAGGGCGTGAAGAACCCAGGGTTCGGGGTCTCGTTGTCCGGGATCTCGGTCGCGATCCGGAAGATCCAGGTCCCGGCGATGTCCGAGGCCGAACTCGCCGAGTCGATCCACTGGGAGGCCGAGCAGTACCTCCCCTTCGACGTCAACGAGGTGAAGCTCGACTACGTGACCCTGGGCGGAGACGGGGACACGGTGGACGTGCTGCTGGTCGCCGCCAAGAAGGACCGCATCGCGGACTACACCGGCATCCTGACGCAACTCGGCAAGGTCCCGGCGCTCGTGGACGTGGACGTCTTCGCGCTCCAGAACGCGTATGAGCACAACTACGGCGAGACGCGCGACAAGGTCATCGCGCTCGTGAACATCGGGGCGCACATCATGAACGTGAACATCCTGGCGCGCGGCCAGTCGGTTTTCTGGCGCGACATCGTCTTCGGCGGCAACGCCTACACCGAGGCGATCCAGCGCGAGCTGAACCTGACGCGCGAGCAGGCGGAGGCGGTAAAGACCGGCGAGCAGCTCGGCGATCACGCCCCGCAGACGATCCTCGGCGTGCTCAACGGTGTGAGCGAGGACCTCGCCGCCGAGCTGCAGAAGACCTTCGAGTTCTTCTACACGACGTCGAGCCACGACCACGTCGAGGAGATCGTCCTCGCCGGCGGCGCATGCCAGGTGCTCAACCTCGACAGCATGCTGCGCGAACGCCTTGGCGCCGGCGTCGAGGTGATGAACCCGTTCCGCGAGATCGCGTACTCGGAGAGCCAGTTCCCGCCCGAGTGGCTCAACCGCCATGCGCCCTCGATGGCCGTTGCCGTGGGTATGGCGTTGCGGACCGCCGGAGACTAATGCCCATGATCAAGATCAACCTCCTCGTTGAAGCGCGGGCCGACCGGGTCGCGCGCGCGCCGTTGATCGCCTTCGGTGCCGCCAACGTCAACAACTACATCCTCCTGGGCCTGGTCGTCGCCGGGCTCGCGTTCGTCGGCCTGCGCTACTGGAGCCTGTCGTCCAAGCTCTCCGAGATCAAGGCCGACATCGCGACCAACCAGCGCGAGTACGAGCGCCTGAAGCCGATCATCGCCGAGGTCGAGAGCTTCAAGAAGCGCAACGCCGAGCTCAAGCACAAGATCGAGGTGATCGAGGAACTCAAGAAGAGCCAGTACGGCCCGGTGCGGATCATGGACGAGGTCAGCAAGGCGCTTCCCGACCTGCTCTGGCTGACCAACATGAACCTGAACGGCGTGGTGCTGACGCTGCACGGCCAGGCGCTCAACGAGAACGCCGTCGCCAACTTCATCTCCAACCTGGCCGCCAGCCCATTCTTCGCCGAACCGAGTCTGGGGGTCATGTCGCAGGACGACAAGGGCATCTTCACCTTCGACCTCTCCTGCAAGTTCACGCACACCGCGCGCGAGACGAACCCCGTCTCGCCCCGGCGGAGTTAGGGGGGCTTCGCGTCATGGCAGGCCTCGATCTGGACAACCGGCCCTGGTACTTCGCGCTGATCGTCGGGCTCGTGATCTCCGGGCTGCTCATCTTCGCGTTCGAGAACTACCTTTTCTCGGACATCCAGAAGGACATCAACGGCAGAGCGAGCGACCTCGCGACGCTGAAGAAGAAGGTCACCGAAGGCAAGATCGCCGAGGGCCGTCTGCCGCAGTTCCGCGAGGAGTTTGCCCGCCTCGACACCGAGCTGCAGCGCCTCCTCCGTATCCTGCCGACCGCCAAGCAGACCGACGAGCTGATCAAGAAGATCAAGTCGCTGACCGAGCGCGGCAACTTCCGCCTCGTGCGGTTCCAGCCGCAGCCGTTCGTCAAGCAGGACTTCTACTCGGAGTGGCCGATCAGCGTGCAGCTCGAGGCGAGCTATCACGAACTCGCGCTGTTCTTCGACCGGCTGTCGCGCTTCTCCCGCATCATCAACATCGACACGCTGGCGATCAGCGCGGACACGCGCGAGCGGTCGGCGTACTCGATCGACACGACGTTCGTCATGAAGACGTTCATCTACGACGAACCCACGCAGCAACCCAAGCCGGAAGGAGCACGCTGATGACGAGGGGAGTGCTGGCGGTTTTGGCTTCCCTGGTGGCTGTGCTCGCGTTCGCGCAACAGCCGCCCAAGCCGACCCCGACTGCGACGCCGCCCGAGAGCCCGATCGACACCTCGATGGTCGAGAAGATCCTGAGCGGCGACGAGGCGGTGGAGGCGGGCGGGGGTTTCACCTACGACCCGGCGGGGCGGCGCGATCCTTTCCGCTCGCTGCTGTCGCGGCAGACCAAGGAGGACCAGGGCCAGCGGCCTCCGGGCCTGCGCGGCATGGGGGTGGACGAGATCAAGCTGCAGGGGATCATCAAGCTGCCCGAGGGGTACGTGGCGATGATCCTGGGCACCGACAACATGAGCTACCTGATCCGGCCAGGCACCGTGCTGTACGACGGCAACGTGGAGCAGATTGACGCCGGTAGGGTGGTCTTCCGAATGCAAGTGGCCGATCCGAAGAGCCTCAAGCCCTATCGTGAAGTCGTTCGGACACTGCAGTGATCGTGTGGGGGTTGCGATGATGGCGACAGCTAAGCGCTCGTTGATGGCGGTGGTGGCCGCGGGAGTTCTGGCGAGCCTCGTGTGCCCCGGCTTTGCGGCCGGGCAGGACGCGGTCTCGATCCTGGGGATGGCCTGGACTCCCAAGCCCGCGCCGGCGCTGGTGATCAGCGCGTCGGGACCGCTGACGTTCACCAAGGCGCAGCCCGAACCGGGTGTGACGATCCTGGAGTTCCCGGAGGCCGTCCTGGCCAGGCCCATGGCCGGGGTGGAGCAGCCGGCGGCGGGCCTCACGCGCGCCACGCTCGCGGCGGTGGACGAGGGCGACAAGCACTGGGCCCGGCTGCGGATCGAGTCCGATCCTGCCGCGCGCGTCACGGTGGCTGC
>NCBR01000108.1 GCA_002279285.1 Acidobacteria bacterium 37-71-11 | reverse complement strand
ACCGCGGGCTCGACGTCGCTCCAGTCGGCCTTGGCGGCCGCGTCGAGCAGGGCGATCTCGTTGGGCCGCAGGTCGAGCACGGCCGCGTCGTTGAACAGGTTGCCGTTGAAGCGCTTGATCTCCTCGGAGCCGAAGAACCCGCCCGAGGCCATCGCGTCGAAAAGGGTCGAGAGCATCGGGCGCAGGCGTTTCGGGTCCTGGCGGGCGTTGGCCAGGACCTCGCCGAACAGGCCCTTGCGCAGCAGGCCGACGTCCTCGGCGAACATGCAGAAGACGAGGCGGTCGAGGAAGCGCGCCGCATCGTGCGGATCGACGCCCCGCAAGCGCAGCGCCTGCGCCAGCTCGCCGACGTTGCGCGCGACCTCCTTCGTGATCTCGACGCGCTGCCGCGTCGGACGGAGGCTCTCCGGGTCGAAGAAGACGGCGCGCAGGGTGCGCATCCCCGCGGGCGTGGCGAGGTCGTCGAGGCTCAGGTCGTACACCTGCGAGTCGGTGTTGGTGAAGTTGGTGTGGATCTCGATGCGCTCCATGTCGCAGACGACGAGCAGCGGCGGGTTCTCGAGGTCCTCGCGGTAGTCGTTGAGCTGCTTGTAGGCGGCCTTGAGGTCCTTGCGCTTGCCCTTGTACTCCCAGCCGAAGTGGTCCTTGCGCCAGACGTCGGCCCAGCCCTCCTCGCCGCCGAGCTTCTTCGCCCCGCGCTCGAAGCAGAAGCGCTCGCCGGTTGGGTCGAACGCCGCGGGCTTGGGGTGGCCGACCAGCTCGCACAGGTCGAGGAAGTGCTCCTGGCACGCCTGCCGCTCGCGCAGCTCAGTCTGGCGCCACTTCCCGATGAACTCCTGCGCGTTCATGACATGAGATTGTCGCACGGCGCGAACGGTTTCGGTAGAAAGACTCGGTCGTGCGGAAACTTGCGCTATGCTTACCGTGTCTCAGGAGCGAGCGATGGAACGTCTAGTTGCCGACCACCAGGATGAGATCGAGGCGTTGTGCCGGAGCTTCCGCGTCCGGCGTCTCGAACTCTTCGGGTCCGCCGCGACCGGTTCGTTCGACCCGGCATCCAGCGACGTCGATTTCCTCGTCGAGTTCGCCGAGTTACGTCCGGGCGAATGGGCCGACGCCTATTTTGGCTTGAAGGAACGGCTCGAGGCGCTTCTCGGGCGGCCGGTGGACCTCGTGATGCCAAGTGCAGTGACCAACCCGTACCTCCTACGGGCCATCGAAGCCAGCCGGACAGAGCTTTATGCAGCCTGAGAGCCGGAAGTACCTCTACGACATCCGTGCCGCCGCGGAGAGGATCGCGACGTTCACCAAGGGGCGCGACGTCCAGGGCTTCGCCAAGGATGAGCTGCTGCGTTCCGGCGTCGAACGACAGTTCGAAATCATCGGGGAAGCGCTGGCGCAGCTCGCCCGACGCGACCCCGGCCTGGCCGAGCGCATCAGCGAACACGCACGCATCATCGCGTTCCGCAACATCCTGATCCACGGCTACGCCGAGGTGGACCCGCGCATCGTCTGGGACATCGTGACCTCCAAGCTCCCCACCCTCCGCGCGGAGGTCGAGCGACTCACCTCCGAGCCTGACTGAAATCCCGAAGGGCGTGCGCCGCCGGCAGGCAGAGCGTCGGAGCTTGGGGCGTGTAGCCGCGCCGCCGCCGTTGGGCCTATCGCAAGGCGCGCCAGGCGGCCGCGGCGGAGTGTGGCCGGAGGCCACATGAGCACGCGAACCGCCGCAGCGCAACGCCTGGCGAGACGCGGCTCCGCCGCGGCTCGCCGGGGGCACGGGGGCAAGAGCGGCCGGGCGGTGGGGTGGAGCGACCGCGGGCCCCCCGCCCGGATAGAAGGTCCGACGTCGGCGGCGCCCCTGGCGAGCGACGGGGAACACCGCCAGAACCCCCTCGGTTACAATCCGCGGGGGGTTGGAGTGACTCCAGACGAAATCCGCGCCGCGCTCGACCGCATCCTGCCCGGCGTGCAAAAGCCCGGCCGCTACCTCGGCCTCGAGCGCAACACCATCGTCAAGGACTGGGACTCGGTGGCGGTACGCCTGCTCCTCGCCTTCCCTGACGAGTACGGGATCGGGATGTCCCATCAGGGGACGCGCATCCTCTACCACATCGCCAACTCGCGCCCGGACGCGCTCGCCGAGCGGGCGTTCGCGCCGTGGCCCGACATGGCGGCCGCGATGCGCGCCTCCGGCTTGCCGCTGTACGGACTGGAGTCCTATCACCCGGCGCGCGCGTTCGACCTCGTCGGCATCACGCTGCAAACCGAACTCAACTACGTCAACGTGCCGTACCTCCTGGACCTCGCCGGCATCGCCCGCTTCGCCCGCGACCGCGGCGAGGGCGACCCGATCGTCGTCGGCGGCGGCCCGTGCATGGCGAACCCCGAGCCGGTCGCCGAGTTCTTCGACGCGTTCGCGATCGGCGACGGCGAGGTGCTGCTTCGCGCGCTGCTCGACGTGGTCAAGTCCGGGAAAGCCGCCGGGCTGCCGCGCGCCGAGATGCTGCGCTCGCTCGCCCGCGTCCCGGGGATCTACGTGCCGCAACTCTACCGCTGGACCCCGGGGGCGGCGCCCGCGCAGGGCGGTTCGTTCGAGGTCCTCGACGACGCCGCAACGTTCCCCGTCCTCCGCGTCTTCGCCGAGACGCTCGACCCCGCCGACATGCCGCCGCTGCCGATCGTGCCCGCGGTCGAGGTGGTGCAGGACCGGCTCGGGATGGAGGTGGTGCGCGGCTGCACGCAAGGGTGCCGCTTCTGCCAGGCCGGGTACTGGTACCGGCCGGTGCGCGAACACGACCCCGCGACGGTCCTCGCCACGCTGCAGTCGCACGTCGACTCGACCGGCTACGAGGAGGTGGGCCTGCTGTCGCTGTCCACGGCCGATTACTCGCAGATCGAGCCGCTCGCGTACCACCTCGCCGAGACGCTCGCCCCGCGCCGCGTCGGTGTCTCCCTCCCGTCGCTGCGTGCCGACGCGTTCTCGGTCGCGGTCGCCGACGCGGTGAGCCGGGTGCGCAAGTCGGGGTTCACGTTCGCGCCCGAGACCGGCTCCGACCGCCTGCGCCGCGTCATCAACAAGACGTTCACCAACGCCGACATGGTCAAGGCCGCGGAAGTCGCGTTCGCCCGCGGCTGGAACCTGATCAAGGTGTACGCGATGATCGGCCTCCCCACCGAGACCGACGACGACCTCGAGGAGCTGGCGCGCCTCGCCGAGGGGATCCTCGAGGCGGCGCGGCGCGTCGGCAACCGCAAGGCCGAGGTCAAGGTCTCGGTCGGGCCGTTCGTGCCCAAGGCGTGGACGCCGTTCCAGTGGGAGCCGTTCGTGCCGGTCGCCGAGATGCGGCGGCGGATCGAGCTGCTGCGCGCGCGGTTTGCGCGCATCCGGTGGTCCAAGCTGACCTGGAACGAGCCCGAGGAGTCGGCGCTCGAAGCGCTGCTGTCGCGCGGCGACCGCCGGCTCGGCGCGGTGATCGCCCGCGCCCACGACCTGGGCGCGGTGTTCGACGGCTGGGGCGAGTGGCTGCGCCTGCCCGCCTGGAACCAGGCGCTCGCCGAGGCCGGCGTGGACGTCGCGGCCGAGCTCGGCGCCCGCGACCTGACCGCCACCCTGCCGTGGGACGTGATCGACGCCCGCGTCCGCAAGGGCTACCTCAAGGCCGAGCGCCGGCGCGGGACCGAGGAGCGTGAGACCCCCGACTGCCGCTGGGGCGACTGCATGCGCTGCGGCGTCCCCGGCGACGGCGCGGACACGCAGCTCGCGGCCCCGACGCTGCCGGTCGTCGGCGAGGAGGCGCCGGAGCTGGCCCGGGCGAACAACGCCGCGTACCGCCTGCGGCCGCTGCCGCGGGTGCTCCCCGACCCGCCCCCGCTCACCCAACCCGAGCGCGTCGCCCGCGCCCGGTTCACGTTCGCAAAGCTCGGCGGCGCGCGCTTCCTCTCCCACCGCAACGTCATGGACCTGCTCGAGCGCGCCCTGCGCGCGGCGGCCGTCCCGGTGCGCTACACCGAGGGCTACAACCCCCACATCCGCCTCTCGATGGGACCGGCGCTGCCGCTCGGCGCGGAGGCGCTCGCCGAGCGCTTCGACGTCGAGTGCCACGGCAACGTCGAGCTCGGCATGCTCTCGCACGCCAACCGCGTGCTCCCCGAGGGCCTCCAGCTCACCGGCTACGAAACCCTCCCCGAGGGCTCGCCGAGCCTCGGCAAGGCGGTCGCCGCCTGCCGCTACCGCCTGCGCCGCCTCGCCGGCATGCCCGCGTGGCCGCACGCCCCGGCGGCGCTCGGCGATGGCCTCGCCGGCGTCCTCGACTGGCGCGTCGAGGGCGACGACCTGGTCGTCACCGCCAACGCCCGCCAGAGCGACGGCCCCACCCCCGGGGCGAAGACAATCCTCGCCGCACTCGGGATCCCCGACGAGCAGGTCCCACTCGTCCCCGTGCTCCGCGAGGCCATGCTTCTGGCCGAGCGCAATGCGGCCGTCGTGGCCTGACCAGCAACGCCGTTACAGCCGGTCGGTCTCCTTGATGAAGCCGGCGACCGCCGCCTTGAACGCCACCAGCGACTGCGGGTGCAGGTACATCATGTGGCCCGCCTCGAAGTACTTCATCTCGATGTTGCCGCGCAGCTTCTTCTCCAGGCCGAGGTGGTCCATCGTGTACTCGGTGCCGAAGAACGGCGTCGCCAGGTCGTAGTAGCCGTTGAGCACGAGGATGCGCAGGGCCGGGTTGGTGGCGATCGCGTGCGCCAGGTCGATGCCGGTGTTCGGCATGCCCGGAGTCGCGAAGAACGAGCCGGGCGCCTTGTGCTTCCAGTCCCAGTCGCGCCACAGGTCGGCCTCGACCTTGTACGTCTGGCCCACCCCGAACTTCAGGTCCTCGTGCAGGTAATCGAGGAACGCCGCGGTGAACGCGCCGGAGATCGCCGTCGCCTGCGGGTCCTCGTGCGACTCCTGTGCCAGCCGGTCGAGCGCCACGCCGGTGAAGCGCGCGTCGAGGCGGCCGACGACCTCGGCGTGCTCGCGCAGCAGCTCGGCGGTGAACTCGCCCTCGCTGACGCGCAAGTTGGCCTTGTCGAGGTAGGAGGCGGATAGCCCGGTCAGGTGCGACATCGTGGCGATCACGGTCTGACGCTCCGCATCGGGGAGCGCGTCGCCCTTGGCGAGCGCCGTCGCGTACGGCCCGGCGGCGAACGCGCGCGCCTGGGCGAGGAACGCCTCGAGCGGCGGCGCGTCCGGGACCAGGTGGTGGTACCAGGCGATCGCGGCGTAGCTCGGCATGAACATCTCGTAGCCCAGGTCGTTGCCGGGCATCGTGATGTCGGTCTGTGCGTTGACGAACACCGAGACCAGCACGACGCCGTTGAACGCCATGTTCCACTTGCTTTGCAGGACGTCGACGAGGCCCGCCGAACGCATCGTGCCGTAGCTCTCGCCGAGCAGGTACTTCGGCGAGTTCCAGCGGTTGTTGTCGTTGACGTACTGGACGACGAAGCGGGCCATCGAGTCGAGGTCCTGGTCGACGCCCCAGAAGTCCTTGTTCTTCGCCTTCCCCACCGCACGGGAAAGCCCCGTCCCGACCGGGTCGATCATGACGAGATCCGTGGTGTCGATGATGCTCTCCTGGTTGTCCACCACCTGGTACGGGGGCGGCGGGGTCGGCGCCGCGTCCGTGGTCACGATCCGGCGCGGTCCGAGCGCGCCCATGTGCAGCCAGAGCGAGGACGAGCCCGGCCCGCCGTTGTAGGCGAACGTCAGCGACCGCTGCGAGGCCTTGGCGCCGTCCTTTGTGTAGGCGACGTACTCCATCGCAGCGATCGGCTCGTCCTTGTCGTTGCGGATCAGGATGGTGCCCGCCGTCGCCTTGTAGTTCAGCACGGCGCCGCCGATCTTGATCGTGTGCTCGGTGATCGACTGCTCCGGCTTCGGGACCGCCGGCGCCTCCTGCTTCGTCGGTGCGCCAGCGTGCTCCTTCGCCGCGGCTTTCGGCGGCTCCGCCGCAACGAGTCCGGTCGCGGCAACGAACAGTAGTCCAAGGGTGAGCGTCACAACCCGTCTGGTCATCGAAGACCTCCCAGTCCGCGGGAGATTACACGAGAACGCGACGCGCTTCAAAGCGGCCCTGAAAGGCCACGCGTCCACCGCGACTCCCGGCGCGCGTAACGTCATTCCCGCGCGCGCGGGAACGACGATTGAATGACTGCGCGTCGTTGTCGTCCACGGGCACGAGACCACCGGCCCCGCGCTCTGACGGCCGCCCGTCACTTCGGCGCGCACGAATCGACGTGCCAGTAGTAGTCCTCGCCGCCGCGCAGTTCGACGTACCGGCGCTCGAGCAACCGTCCGGTCGGGTCCTTGCTCTCGAGGATGTGTCGCCCCGATCCGATGTTGTCCACGGTCCGAGTGCGGTCGGGATCGACGGTGACTCCCTCCCACCCATCCACGAACACCGTCACCGCACACTGGCTGGTGTTGAGGACGACCACGTCGCACTCGCCATCCCAGGCGTGGTGGCGGCACCCCGCGACGGCGAGGAGCAGCAACAGCCACCCGGCAAACGCGAGACGCGGGCGCCACCTCATGGCATCAATTTAGCGCCCGCCTTCCGGTGTTGCAACGCGCCCGTTGCCGCCAGGGCAGGTCCTGCAAGCGTTCGCCGCCGGGCCACGCCCGGGCTCCGGCAGGGCGAAGCCGGGCTCATGTTTCGAGCGCGACGAGATCGGCGCTGACGGCGCCGCCTCGGATGCGCAGCAGGGCCACGGAGGCCGGCAGGGCGAAGCGCCGGGGACCGGCGCTGCCGGGGTTCACGTAGAGCACGCCGCCGCGTTCGACGACGGCGGAAATGTGGGAGTGGCCGCTGATCACCGCGGCCAAACCGGCGGCGCCGGGGTCGAGGTCGAGCCGGGCGAGGTCGTGCAGGACGTAGAGCCGGACGGCGCCCACCTCGGCCACGGCGGTTTCGGGGAGGCCTCGCGCCCACCCCTCCACGTCCACGTTCCCCCGCACGGCCACCACGGGCGCGACGCGCCGCAGCTCCCCCAGGATGGCAGGCGAGCCGACGTCGCCGGCGTGCACGATCAGCTCGCAACCCGCAAGGGCCGCGACCGCCTGCGGGCGGAGCAGGCCGTGGGTGTCGGCAATCACCCCGACCAGGTGCTCGCCGCCCTCCGGCCGCCGAACGTCCTCTGCGCGCGGGCTCAACGCGACCTGGAGCTGAGCAACCGGTCGAGCGAGAGCGCCCCGCTCCCCTTGATCATCACGGCGAGCGCGATCACGACCACCAGGATGTGGTATTCGAACCCCTCGCCGGCCTGGTGCCCGGACCAATTCATGAAGAAACCGTTGGCGACGTGGCCGCCGAGGAACGCCGCGACCGCCATCTCGACGCCGATCCCGAACGCGGCGACCCGCCCGAGCAGCCCGACGATCAACCCCAGCGACCCGGCGAACTCGGCGATGATCGCGAGCGCGGCGAAGACCGCGGGGATGTGCATCTGCCCGGTCATGAACCCCCAGGTGCCGGTCAGGCCGTACCCGCCGAACCACCCGAGCACCTTCTGCGCGCCGTGGGGGAACATCACGACCCCGAGCCCGAGGCGCAGCACCAGCGCCGCCGCGTCGTTCTCCGTCTTCAGCAGCTTTCCGAACATCTCCGGCCTCCTTGCCCGTGCGGGCGACCCTCCGGCGCGGCCCAGGCCGCGCCGGACTACCTCGGAGAACCCCGCTGTCCGAGGTTCATTCCTCACGCCCCGTCTGCGCCGCGCCGAACGCATCCGCCAGAACCTGATGCGCCTGCGGCTGGATGCGAAAATCGTGATCGGCGATGCGGGCGCGCCGGCGGCGTGGTGGAAGCGCCAGCCGTTCGACCGCATCCTGATCGACGCGCCGTGCTCGGCCACCGGCGT
>NCBR01000107.1 GCA_002279285.1 Acidobacteria bacterium 37-71-11 | reverse complement strand
TTCCTAAACCGCGTGTCGGAGGTTCAAGTCCTCTCAGCCCCGCCAACTACCGATCCGGCGGCTTCACTCGTCTGACGGCGCCGGCGCCGACGCGTTGTGGGCGTACGCGGGCGCCTTGGCGCGGCCCCCGGTCTCGCCGGAGACGACGAGGCGGTTCATGCTCGCCAGACACTCGGGGCAGACGGCGCGCACGGGGACGAGTTCGTTGTCGGCGACGTCGCCCTCGACGTACATGCCCTTGCACTCGCGCAGGCAGACGTCGCAGATCGCGTCTTTGTTCTCGTCGAAACGCCAGACCGGTCCGGCCATCGTAGTTTTCCCCCGTCCGCCGCCAGACTCGCGGGGGCCCCGAGGGGCCCCCACGTGTCGTCCCATCGTACCGCTTTCACCGCCCGCCTGTCGTCTCGCGCCTCAGAACGGGATGTCGTCTTCGCTCTCGGGCGGGTAATCCGGCGCCTCGCCGCCACCGCTGCTGCTGCCGCCGCCGCTGCCGCCGCTGCCGCCGGTCTCGGTCCCTTGCGGCTTCGGCCCCACGAAGCGGATGGTCTGGGCGATGATCTCGGTGAAGTAGCGGCGGTTCCCCTTGTCGTCGTCGTACGTGCGGGTGCGGATCGAGCCCTCGACGTAAATCGACCGGCCCTTGCCGAGGTACTTCCCGCAGAACTCGGCGAGCTTGTCGAACGCCACAATGTTGTGCCACTCCGTCTGCTCTTGGCGCTGCCCGTTCTTGTCCTTTCGGTTTTCGCTCGTGGCCAGCGAGAACTTCGCCACCGCGAGTCCGCTGGGGGTGTGCCGCAACTCGATGTCGCGGCCGATGTTTCCGATCAGGATCGCCTTGTTGACGCTCATCGTTCGCCTCCCGGCGTGGACGGTAGACAAGGGTACCAAATCGCCGCGCGAAAGACGAGAGGGGCGCGACGCACCCGTGATTGCGACGCGCAAGGAGCCGGATGTGGGGCTGGGATCAATCCCTCAGTGCAACGCCTGCAGGATCCCGTAGATCAGGCCGTAGTAGGCGGCGCCCTCGGCGATGCGGCCGAACTTCTCCTGGGTCGAGAGATCGTGCCAGTCGGAGGCGAACGGCCCGGCGAGCACGAGGCGGAGGTCGGGTCCCGGCGGGAGCGACATCATGGTCGCCGCCGAGAACGGCGCCGGGTAACCGACGAGGCCCCCGCGCCGGACCGCGGCCTCCTCGCGGGCGGCGGCGAACGACAGGCGGACCATCGGGTCGTTCCACCAGACCTGGCGCAGCGACGCGTCGAACTCGGCGTGCCCGCGCTCGCGCTGGAGGTCGAGGAGCTTGCCGAGGTCCAGAGAGAGGGGGCGGGTTGCTGGTCGCTCAGCCGGCGATGGCCTCGGTGACGGCGCCGGGACCGGCGGGTCGGCGGCCGCGGTTGCACCCGCGATCAGGAGCGATGCGAGGAGTGCGATCGCCGTGCGCATGAACGCCTCCTTCCACCTTCACCACCAATGTAGGGCCTGCGGCCCCGCTTTGCTAGAGTGAGCGCGATGACCACGAAGCGGCGCCTGGTGACCGCGACCGGGGGGATGGCGGCCGTGACGGTCGCGAGCCGGTTCTCCGGCCTGGTGCGTGACAACGTCATCGCCAGGCTCCTGGGCGCCGGCATGGTGAGCGACGCGTTCGTGACCGCGTTCCGCATCCCGAACATGTTCCGCGCGTTCCTGGCGGAGGGGACGCTGCACGCGGCGTTCATCCCGACGCTCGCGGAGCTCAAGAGGGACGGCGACCCGGCGAAGGCGAGGGAGTTCGTGCGCGCGATGACCAGCGTGCTCCTGATCGCCCTGCCGGTGATCGTGGCGCTCGGCATCCTGGCGGCGCCGCTGTTGGTGACCATGGTTGCGGCGGCGTTCGCGCGCGATCCGGCGCAGTTCGAGCTGGCGGTCAAGCTCACCCGCATCATGTTCCCGTACCTCGGTCTGGTCTCCCTGGCCGCCCTGGCCCAGGGCGTCCTGAACGCCTCCGACCGCTTCCTGCTCCCGGCCGCCGCGCCGATCGCCGTCAACCTCTGCATCGTGGCGGGCACCGTGACCGGGGTGGTGGTGTTCGGCGGCCGGCCGGAGTGGATGGGCGTCGGGGTGCTCGCCGGCGGACTCGTGCAGTTCGGACTGCAGTGGCTCGCGTGCCGCGACGTCGGCCTCGCGCTCGTGCCCGGCCGGCAGGCGTTCTCGCACCCCGAGGTGCGCCGGGTGCTGCGCCTGATGCTGCCCGGCGTGCCGGCACTCGGCGTCTATCAGGTGACGCTGCTCCTCTCCAACCAGCTCGCCGCGAGCCTCGGAAAAGGCGCAGTGTTCTGCGTCTACAACGCCTCGCGCCTCAACGAGCTCGTGTATGGGGTGCTGATCGTCCAGCTCACCACCGCGGTGCTGCCGATGCTGGCGGCGGAGCGCGTGGCCGACGAGGGCAAGCTGTTCGGAGGGGGCAAGTACACGATCGAGGCGGTGCACACGACGGCGGGCGCGCTCGTGATGTACTCCCTGGGATTGCCGTTCCTCGGACTGTCCAGGCTTCTCGCCAACACCTCGTACGCGTGGAAGGACACGCGCTCGCCGCTGATCGCGGCGGTCTCCAGCCTGGTGGTGTTCGGTTCCCTCGGCCTGGTGTTGACGCGGACGATGGGGGTGGCGGGGATCGCGGCGGCCGCATCGTGCGGGCAGGTCGCCAACACCTTGACCCTCGTCTGGCTCGACGGCCGCCACCGGCGGCTGCCGCGCCTGCGCGACGTGTTGCCGGCTACGGGGCGCCACCTGATCGCCGCGGCCGGGTTGGGCGTCGTTGCGTTCAGCCTCAACCGCCTGTTTCCCGTTCCTCTGCATACGAGCGTGCGCTCGCTCGTGCAGCTGGGCGCGTTCGCACTCGCGACCGGGGCCGTCTATCTGGCGCTGCTCGTCGCTGTGGGCGCTCCCGAGTGGCGCGAGGCGCGCGAGTTCCTGCGTCGGAGGCGGGCGGCGTGAGGATCGTGGTGCAGCGCGTGCGCCGCGCTTCGGTGACGGTGGGCGGTGAGGTGGTCGGGCGGATCGGCCGGGGGCTGCTGCTCCTGGTCGGCGTCGAGACCGGCGACGGGCGGGAGCAGGTGGAACGGGCGGCCGCGCGGTTCGCGACGCTGCGCGTGTTCGAGGACGAGCAGGGACACATGAACCGCGGCCTCGACGAGGTCGGCGGCGAGATCCTCGTGGTCTCGCAGTTCACGCTCGCCGGCTCGATCCGCCGCGGCCGGCGGCCGGACCTCATCGGCGCGGCCCGCCCGGAGGATGCCGAGCCGCTCGTGGACGCGCTCGTGGCGGCGCTGCGCGCGCACGGGGTCAAGGTCGCGACCGGGGTCTTCCGCGCCGAGATGGAGGTCGAGCTCGTCAACGACGGGCCGGTCACCTTCGTGTGGGAAGACGGTGCCCTTCCTGACAAGCCTACCGGGCGTATGGGATGATGCCGGACCTCGGGCCTTTTGAGGCTGCGGCTGGGGCGTGATGACGCGGCCGCGGCCAGGCTCGCGGGTGGTTGGGCGGCGCGGCGCGCGCGGCGGCGGAAGGTGACGATGACGATGGGCGAAGGGCCGCACGACGGCGGGACACGCGATCCGGGGGGGCGAGAAAAGGTGAGCCCGGTTCCGAAGCCCGGACCTTGCGGCGCCTCACGGGTCGGGGGCGGCAGGCTCGGCCGCTGGGAGGTCGTTTACCTCGTCCTCGTGGCGGGCTGTCTGTGGCTATTCGCGACGGTGTTGATCCAGGACTTCCACAACCCGATCCTCGGTGCCGGGGATCGCAACATCGCTGGCTACCTCGGCTACTACGTGGCTCACAACCTGCACCTCTGGCCGATCCCGCACCTTGGCCTGACAAACGACCAGATGCTCTACCCCTACGGCAACACCCACGTGTTCCTCTCCTGGGCGTTCGAGCAGGACCTGCTCTGGACGGCCCTGGACCGCCTCTTCGGCAACGGCCCCTGGCTGCAGATCTACTTCCTGTTGTCCGTCGCGATCACGGTGATCGGGAGTTACCTGCTGGTGCGCCGGGAGTGGGGTCCGCTCCGCGCGGCGTACCTCTCGTTCGTGGTCGGTTTCGGGTCGTACGCGGCGATCTGGCGCTGGCCGTTCCACGCGAGCCTCGCCCTCATCCACTGGACGGTCCTCAACGTGGTCGCCGACGCCATCATCGCGAGGCGGGTGTGGCTCCGGCGGCAGCTCTCCGCGCGTCTGCTGCTGGTGCGCGCGGCGCTCGTCGTCCTCTGCCTCGGGCTGGATCTCGGGTACGTCGCGGGGATGGCTCTGACCTCGTTCCTCGTCACCGCGGTGTTCGTCACGGCGGTGGTCTGGCGCAGGAGCAAGGCGCGGTGGCCGTTTACGGCGCGCCGGATCGCCGGCTGGTGGAGGGCGCTGGCGGCGTCCTGGGCGGAGCACCGGGTCCAGAACGCCTCGATCGCCCTGATCGCCGCCGTCGCGGCGTGGCTGCTGGTCCCTCTCGTCCTCGAGGTGGCCCTGACCGCGAGGCGCTACGACTTCTCCAAGATCCCCGACCACGTCTGGTGGTCGAACCCGGTCCGCCTGCTGATCCCGATCTTTCCCGGGTTCAACCCGATGATGCCCTTCCGGCTGGGCGACAGCCCGGAGGGCCAGTTCTCGGGCAGTCCGGGGATCTTCTTCGTCCTGGCCGCCGGTCTCGGGCTCGTCACGGCGAAGAAGGGGGAGCGCGGCGCGACGCTGCCCCTGCTCACGCTGCTCGGCCTCTTCCTTGCCTACCACCCGCGCGTCGTGCCCCTGCAGCACGTGCTGCCCTGGTTCCAGTTCGACCGCGTCACCGGCCGCTTCGCCCTGATCTACCCGACGATCCTCGCGCTCGTCAGCCTGGCGGTCCCGACCGGTCTCTGGAGGCGAACGGCAGGCAAGGTCGCGATCATCGCGCTGGGCGGCGTGCTCGCCGTGGAGGGCGCCACGGCCTACTCCCTCGTCCTCATCAGGCCGCTGGGGAACTTCGTCCCCGACCGCTCGTTTCGGAACCTGATGAGCGCAATCGCGACCGCTCCCGGTGAAGCCGTGATGGAATGGCCGTTCTGCGTCGCCGCCGGCAACGGCATCGGCACCGGAGAGCTGTGCCCGTTCTACAACGTCCAGGCGGGGCTTTTCGGGCTGCGCCAGCTCCACGGCAAGAAGATCGTCTCGCAGTACTACGGCCGCTCGCATCCGAGCCAGATCGAGCCGCTGTTGCGAGCCGGCTGGCCGAGCATGTTCCTGGCCGGACCGCCGGGCGCCGGGGGCGCACGGCGACAGGAGAGGAACTTCCTTCCGAACGAGTGGAAATTTCTCGAAAGGTTCTTTCGCCTGGGCGATTTCTGCGGCATCGTGATCTACCCCGACCTGCTCCCGCCGGAGACCGTGCTCACCTTTCACAGGGCCTTGGGCGAGCCGGTTGCCGCCGCCTCGTTTCCGGCGGTTGGCCGGATGGAGTTCTTCCCCAAGCCCGCGGCCTGGCGCCGAGACGTGAACGTCGCGAAGGCCCGACGTCTGGTGTTCGAGCCGACGGTCCTCGCCGTCGCGCTCGACATCGACATGACGAGCCGGAGCTCCGACCGGCTCCTCGACGAAGGGTGGTCGGGCCCCGACACGCGCTTCCGCTGGACCTGCGCCCCGGAAGCGTCGCTTCATTTCGGTATGGATCCGGTCGGCGCGGCCGTCGTGAAGCTGACGATGTCGAGCTTCCAGCCGCAGCGGATCGTGGTCGAGGTCAACGGAACCCCAGTGGGGATTTTCCATGGTGACGGCACGTCGCTGCGGCACTACCAGGTCGCCGTGCCGGCCAGCCTCATGCGTCCCGACAACCGCTTGACCTTCCGGCTTCCGGACGCGCATTCGCCGAAGAGCGTCGGGATGGGCGGGGATGTGCGCCTGCTCGGGGCGTCGGTGGCGCGGGTCAGGATCGTTCGCGTCGTCGAACCCCAGAGCAGTGCCGCCGCGCGCTCCAGGGGCGCCATAGGCCCGCGCTGATCTCCAACCGATCGGGGAACGAGCGTGGGGCTCTGGCCGCCCTCACGGGATCAGCTTGATCGGCTCCGGCGTAAAGCAGACGATGAAGACGGCGAGGCAGATCCAGCCGAGGAGGCGGCGGCGCGAGTCGAGTTCGCCGTGTTCGTCGGGGATCCACGGGTGGCGCACCCGCATCACCAGGGCGATGACCGCCCAGAGCCACCATCCCGGCCACCAGAACCCGAGGACCACGAGGACCGCCAGCAGCGGCCACGCCACCCGCCGCTGCCAACGCCCGAACATGGCGTACGCGACGTGCCCGCCGTCGAGTTGTCCGAAGGGGAGCAGGTTGAGGGCGGTGACGAGCAGGCCGAACCACGCCGCGAACCCCACCGGGTGGAGGAGGAGGTCGCCGCCGGGAGGCACGCCGGGGTGGACGAGCCAGGCGAGCGCCTTGAACGCGAGCGGCTCGCCGAAGATCATGGCGCCGCCGGACGGGAGCGCCGCGACCGGTGTCGAGAGCGCGATCCCGGCGTAGAGCACCGGCAAGGCGACGGCGAAGCCGGCGAGCGGGCCGGACGCGCCGACGTCGAACAGCTCGCGCTTCGTCATGAGGGGTGACCGGATGCGGATGAACGCCCCGAGCGTTCCGATGCCGAACGGCACCGGCAGGAAGAACGGCAGCGTGGCGTCGAGACGGTGGTAGCGGCAAGCGACGTAGTGGCCCATCTCGTGGGCGAGCAGGATCACCAGCAGCGGGACCGAGAACTCGAACCCGGCCGCGATGACGGCGGGATGAAACAGGAGCTCCCAAAACGTCCGCGGCTTGAAACCGGGCGGAAGGTCGCCGAACGCGATCCCACCTACGAGGGTCGTGGACACGAGGGTCGCGAGGAGAAGGACGACGTGCAGCCAGACGCGCTGCGGCGGCGGGGGAGAACGGCGAACGACCCCGACGGGGGCGCCGTCGGGGCCGATGATTTCGACTTCCAGGCCGGCGTCAGGCACCTAGTCGATCACCCGGAGCGCTTTCCCGGGCTTGAAGCGGATCGTCTTGCCCGGAGGGATGGCGACCTCGACGCCCGTCTTGGGGTTGCGTCCGATCCCACGCTTGCGGTTTTTGACGAGGAAGACGCCGAAGCCGCGCAACTCGATGCGCTCACCGCCGGTGAGCGCGTCGCGCATGGCGTCGAACACCGCGTTGACGGCCTCGTTCGCCTTCGCTTGCGAGAGATCCACGGCACCCATGACTTTCCGCACCAGGTCGGCCTTGATCATGCAACCCTCCACCTTCAGCCGCGCCAACCTAGTCCGAGGGCACGGTCTCTGTCAAGCGGGCGCCGGCCCGGACCTTCTGCCGCAGGACCAGGATCTCGATGGCGAGTCCGGCGAGCCGGGCGACCTCCTGGACCAGCGGGATCGAGATCCCGGCCACGCCGTCCGCGCCCTGGTCCAGCCAGAGGAAGGCGACCACCTTGCCCCGCACCCGGACGGGGACCACGACCGCCTCGACTGGGGTGGGATCGCCGAGCGCGTCGCGAAGCAGGTCGTTGCCCTCGCCGCCGCCCAACGGCCCGGCGTGGATCTCGACCCCCTTCGTGAGGTTGAGGAAGAGGGACGGACGGTCCAGCGGCAGAATCAGGGCGTGGAAGTCTTCGGCCACGATGGCGGCGCCGCGCGCCCGCCATCCCATCACCTTGCCCTGGTGCACCGAGAAGAGCGCGGCGCGGAAGGTGCCGGCGGCGAGATGGTCGAGAACGAGATCGGCGGCCTGGTCGCGGTCGGAGGCGTTGGCGAGCGCGTCGGCGAGCCCCGCCGCGTCGGTGGTGGGCGCCGCTCCCTCCGCCGCGATCGGCTGCAATTGCGGAAACGTCGCCGCCAGTGACTTCGGCACCGGGAGCTCCGGCGCGTCGAGCGCCCGCATCAGCTCCGGGGTCGCCGATTCGAGCCTCCAGAACTGGCGCCACTCCCGGGCGGTCGCGCGGGGCGGCCCGGGCGGCGGCGCCGGAACAGGGACCTGGGCGGCCGGCTTCGAGAGGGCGAGGGCCGCCGTGATCGTGGCCTCGGTCGCCACGTGCGGGCGGGGCACCAGGCCGGTCACCCTGGAGATCTCGTCGACGAGAAGAAGGTCGTTGGGGTTCGCCATCGCAACGTCGAGGGAGCGCCCCTGACGGGCGAACGGCACCGCGAGGTGGCGCCTGGCGAACGCGGGGGGGATGAGACCCCGGATCTGGGCCGTGGCCGTGGTCAGTTGCATCGTCGTCGCCGGCGGACACCCCGTCTGGTGGGTGAGCGCTTCGAGGAGCTTCCCTTCGTTGAGCAGGCCGAGGCGGACGAGCCAGGTCCCGAGCCGTCCGCCGTGACGCCGGCACGCCTCCAGCCCGCTGCGCAGGCCTTCCGGTGAAATCGCCCCCCGTTCGATGAGAATCTCGCCGAGCCGCTTGGCCACTATTTCGCTCCGGCGGTCAGTATAGCCGGGGCGATAGCGGGTGATCGCGCTCGTTCGGCTCAAACTCTGAATGGAGGCGTGAGCGCCAGGCACATCAAGAGCGCGTCCTCGCCGTCGGTGTAGTAGCGCGGCCGCCGCGCAAGCACTTCGTAGCCGAGGTTGCGATAGAGCCGGAACGCTTTGCGGTTGGATGGGCGCACCTCGAGCACGAGCGCGCGTGCGTTGGCCTTCTCCGCCTCGTGTCGGGCCTCGGCCAGGAGCGTGGTGGCGATCCCCTTGCCTTCATGGATCGGGTGCGTGGCCACCTTGAGCACGTGCAGCTCGTCGAGCTGCCAGCAAGCGAAGAGGTAGCCGGCGAGGAACCCGCTCTCGGTGTGGACCACGCGCTGGAACCGCAACGGCTGGCCGACCTCCTGGATGTAGAGGTGCGACGGCCAGGGGTCCGGGAAAACCTCCGCTTCGAGGGCCGCCACGACGGGCACGTCCTCGACCTGGGCGGTGCGGATCAGGAAGCCTTGGGGGAGGGCGGCCATGACGGCGGGGCTCCGGTGGGTGGCGTTGCCGGGGGCGGTTCGAGGTAGGTCGGGGCGAGCGTCGCCGGATCGGGGTGCGGCTCCGCCGCCAGCAGGATGAGGAGCGCCTCGGCGGTGGACCGGAGCGCGGCGGCCAGCGGCGTCGCCGGCGGCAGCGCGAACCCAGCCGGTGCGACCACGGGCACGCCCGAGCCGGCGAGCGACTCGACCGTCACGATCTGCGGCTCCTGCGCCGCCGTCAGGGCGCCGCGGGCGCGGGAGAACTCCTGCGCGTACGCGAACCCCCGGCGGGCGGGTTGCACGGCCAAGCACTCGGGAACGTCCGCCCTGCCGGCTTGCGCCAGCAGCGACGAGAAGGCGTGGGCCGGGATGGCGAGGGCGGCCGCGAGGCCCTGGGCGGTGGCGAGCGC
The DNA here is from genome assembly GCA_002279285.1 of Acidobacteria bacterium 37-71-11. Classification (GTDB taxonomy): domain Bacteria; phylum Acidobacteriota; class Thermoanaerobaculia; order Thermoanaerobaculales; family Thermoanaerobaculaceae; genus RBG-13-68-16. Next base: position 4,081 of record NCBR01000107.1, on the reverse strand, counting down.
CACCCGGACGCCGGTGAACGACCCGGGCCCACGCGAGGCGACGACACCCTCGAGCGCCTCGCGGCCGATCCCGGCGCCGCGCAGGAGGAGGTCCACCGCGGCCATCACCAGCTCCGACCGCGGCGTCTGGCCGGCAAGCGCGACGAGGCCGGCGACGCCGGAAGCCGAGCCCAGCGCCAGCTCGAGGCGCGGGCCGCATGCGGCGATCGCGAGGACTGTCTTCACGGCCCCAGTCTTGCCTGGCGCGCGCGGCGCGTCAAGGGCGCCGCGCGGCACGCTACAATCCCCGAGGCATGAAGCAGACACCGATGCTGCAGCAGTATCTCGAGCTCAAGGCGCAGGTCGAGGACGCCGTGTTGCTGTACCGGCTCGGCGACTTCTACGAGCTGTTTTTCGAGGATGCCGAGAAGGCCGCTCCGATTTTGGGCATCGTCCTGACCAAGCGCCGTCACAACGGCGAGGTCACGTCGCCGATGTGCGGGATCCCGCACCACGCGGTCGCGAGCTATGTCGGCAAGCTGCTCGACGCCGGCCTCAAGGTGGCGATTGCGGAGCAGGTCGAGGACCCGGCCAAGGCGAGTGGGCTCGTGCGCCGCAAGGTGATCCGCGTCCTCACGCCCGGCACGGTGACCGAGCCGGAGCTGCTCGGGGACGGCGAGCGGCGATGGATCGCGGCGGTGCGCGAGGCCGGCGCGGGAGTGGCGCTCGCTTTCCTGGAGGCCGCATCCGGCGAGTTCGGCGGGGCGGCGTGCGCCTCGCGCCGGGAGGCGGAAGAGCTGCTGGCCCAGTTTGCGGGCGTTCGACCTCGCGCCGGGCGAGCCGCTCGTCGGCGCGGCCGGCGCGCTCCTCGAGTACGTGCGCACGACGCAAGGAGGCATGCCCCGCCACCTGCACGGCTTCGAGCGGCGCAGGGCGGGCGGCGAGGTGGTGCTCGACGCGGCGGCGGTCAGGAACCTCGAAATCCTGCGCGACGCATCCGGGGACCGCCGCGCGAGCCTTGCCGGGGTGCTGGACTCGACCGTCACCGCGATGGGATCGCGCTTGTTGCGCGACTGGCTCGTGCGGCCGCTCGCGAATACCATCGCCGCCGCGGCGCGGCACGACGCCGTGGCGGCGCTCGTCGAGGAGCCGGGACGGCTCGCGGTGCTGCGCGAGCTCGTCAGGCAGGCCGGCGACCTCGAGCGGATGGCCTCGCGGCTCGGTCTGTCCCAGGCGCGGCCCGGCGAGCTCGGGGCGCTGCGCGCGGCGCTCGCGGCCCTGCCCGACATTCGGGCCGAGCTTGCCGCCTCGCCGAGCCAGCTCCTGGCGGCGCTCGGCGCGGCCGCCGACCCGCTCGACGACCTGCGGGAGGACCTCGCGGTCACGCTCGCCGAGGAGCCGCCGGCGCTGTTCGGGCCCGGCACCATTCGGTCCGGCGCCGACCGCGACCTCGACGAGAGCCGGGGCCTCGCGCACGGTGCCAAGGAGGTCCTCGGCGAGCTGGAGGCGCGCGAGCGGGCCCGCAGCGGGATCGGCAACCTGCGCATCCGCTACAACCGGGTGTTCGGCTACGCGTTCGAGGTCTCGAACAACAACCGCGACCGCGTCCCGCCCGACTGGGTGCGCCGCCAGACGCTCGCCGGGGCGGAGCGCTTCGTGACTGCCGAGCTCGAGGGCGTCGAGCGCCGGATCACGAGCGCCGAGGCGCGCGCCGGCGAGCGGGAGCGGGAGCTGTTCGCGGCGCTCGTCGAGCGCTGCGCCGCGCGCGCCGGGCGCGTCGCCACGACCGCCCGGGCGCTCGCCGCGGTGGACGTGCTGGCGTCGTTCGCCCAGCGCGCGCGCCAGGCGGACTACCGCCGCCCGCGCCTGGTCGAGGGCGCGCGCCTGCGGCTGGTCGGCTCCCGCCATCCGGTGGTGGAGGCGCTCGCCCGTTCCGGGTTCGTCCCCAACGACGTGGAGCTGGACGGCGAGCGCCGCCAGATCGTGCTGCTGACCGGACCGAACATGGGCGGCAAGTCCACCTACCTGCGCCAGGTCGCGTTGGCGGTGGTCATGGCGCGCGCGGGATCGTTCGTCGCCGCCGCGGAAGCGGAGATCGGCGAGATCGACCGCGTGTTCACCCGCGTCGGCGCCGCGGACGACCTGGCGCGCGGCGAGTCCACCTTCATGGTCGAGATGACCGAGGTGGCGGGCATCCTCCGCCACGCGACCGGCAACTCCCTGGTGATCCTCGACGAGGTCGGGCGCGGCACCGCGACGTTCGATGGGCTCTCGATCGCATGGGCCGTCGTCGAAGCGCTGCACGGGGCGGCGGGAAACGGGCGAGGCCCGCTGGTGCTGTTCGCGACCCACTACCACGAGCTCACCGACCTGGCCGACCGCCTCGGCCGCGTCGTGAACGCGTCGGTGGCGGTGAAGGAGTGGCAGGGAAACGTGCTCTTCCTCCACCGCGTCGTGGCCGGGCCGTCGGACCGCTCGTACGGGATCCACGTCGCGAAGCTCGCGGGCGTGCCCGAGCCGGTGTGCCGCCGGGCGGGCGAGGTGCTCCGTCAGATCGAGCGGCAGGAGCTCAAGGTGATCGAGGCGGCGGCCCCCGGGCCCCAACACGTCCAGCTCGAGCTGTTCCCGGCGCCGGAGAGCGCGGTGCTCGACCGGCTGCGGAGCGCCGACGTCGACCACCTGACGCCGGTCGAGGCGCTCAACCTGCTGGTCCAGCTCAAACGGGAGGCCGAGCGGTGAGCGCGTTCCTCGTCTGCGGCGTGGCGGGGGTGGAACTCGACGCCGGAGAGCGCGCGCTCCTTGAGGAGCTGCGCCCCGGCGGCGTGGTGCTGTTCGCCAGGAACGTCGCCGGCCGCGAGCAACTCGCCGCCCTCTCGCGCGAGCTGCTGGCGCTGCCGTCGCGGCCGTACCTCGCGGTCGACCTCGAGGGCGGGCGCGTCAACCGCCTCGCCGCCCTCACCGGTCCGCTCCCGGCGGCCGCGGATGCGGCGCGCGCGGGTCTCGCCGCCGTCCGGGCGCTCGCCGAGGCGGCGGCCGCGGCGTGCGCCCACTTCGGGATCGGGGTGGACTTCGCCCCGGTCGCCGATGTCGCCCGCCCGGAAGGGTGGCTGGGAGCGGAGGCGCGCTGTCTCGGCGCCTCGGCCGCCGCGGTGCAACGCGCCGCCGCTGTCTACCTCGACGGGCTCGAGAGCTTCGGCGTCGCGGGGTGCCTCAAGCACTACCCCGGCCTCGGTTCCGGCGCCGTGGACTCGCACCGGGAGCTGCCCCGGCTCGACGACGCGGCGGCGGCGGATGCGGAGGTCTTCCGCGTGCTGCTGACGCCGGCTCGCGCGGTGATGGTGGCGCACGCGCTCGCCCCCGCGCTCGGCGACGGCTCCTGCCCGGCCTCGCTGTCGCGCGCCGTGGTCGGCCGCCTGCGCCGGCTCGCGACCGGGCCGGTCATCGCCGACGACCTCGAGATGGGGGCGCTCGCCGCCCACGGCAGCATCCCGGAGCGGGCGGCGGCGGCGTTGGCGGCGGGGTGTGACCAGGTGCTGGTGTGCAATGTGCTCGACGCGCGAGCGGCAGTCGTCGGGCACGTCGAGGCCGCGGCCCGCCGCGACCCGGCGCTGGCCTCGGCGCTGCGGCTGTCCGCGTCGCGGACGGCGGGCTTCGGGCGCCGGGAGCTCGCCAACGTCCCGTGGGCGAGCGTCTGCGAGCTGGCCGATCGGGCCCGCCGCCTCGCCGGGGGTGAACGATGAAGAGAGCTGCGGTGCTGCTCTCGGGCGGCCTCGACTCGGCCACCGCCGCGGCGTGGGCGCTCGCCTCCGGGTTCGAGGTTGCGGCGCTGTCGGTGGACTACGGGCAGCGCCACCGCCACGAGCTCGATGCCGCCCGGCGGGTGGCCGGGGCGCTCGGGATCGCGGACCACCGCCTGGTGAACGTGGATCTGCGGGCGATCGGGGGGTCGGCGCTCACCGCCGAGATCGAGCGCCGCATCGGACGCCGCTGAGCGGCGCGCGGCGCTCAGGTACTCGAGACGTAGGTCGAAGGATCCGCTACGCCGGCCTCGATGAAGCCGGCCCGCCGCAGGCGGCACGCGTCGCAGCGGCCGCAGTGAACC
>NCBR01000309.1 GCA_002279285.1 Acidobacteria bacterium 37-71-11 | reverse complement strand
GATCCGCGCTCGCCGGTCACGACGGCGACGGTCGCCCGCTGTGGCGGGCGAGCGAGCCGGTCCACCAGCGCGTCGAGCCGCGGCAGCATCGAGGCGGCTGCGGCGCCGGGGTTGCGGACGAGTTCGCGCGCAGAGGGAACCGACGCGATGACCTCCGGCAGCGTCGCGAACGCCGCCTCGGTGGCGCCGAGCAAGGCGCCGGCGCCGTGGCGGCCGAGCCAGGCCCGCAGCCGCGGGTGGGCCAGCTCGACATCGATGGCCGCGAAGCAGGTGGCGACGAACATCGCGCGCAACGTCATCTCCATACCGACCGCGAGCGCGACCGGCAACGCCGCACCGGAGCCGAACTTCATGACCAGCGTCGCGGTGAGCGTGATCGTCAGCACGCCGATCCAAAAGCCCGGTCGCATGAGCCGGCGCAGGGCGGCGCGGTAGCGCAACGCGGCGGCGGCGATAAAGATGGCCATGCCGGCGGCGGCGGCCGGAAGGGGCACGCGCGAGAGGGCGACGAGGCCCAGCGGCAGGGCGGCGAGCAGGAACCCGAGAACGGGCAGGGAAGGTGCGACCGCTGGCGCCAAGCGGGCCGTGCGCACCGGAAGGGACGAGCCGCCCCGTGCCGTCGGTCCTTCGGCAGTACGGTGGCCGCCGGCCCGCCAGCCGGTAAGCGCGGCAGCAACCCCAACCGCCATGTTGACGAGGGCGAGGGCGGCGATCGGGCCCACGGCGCCGAACGGCATCGGTCCGAGCTGCAGCGCCGCGGAGCCGATCAGCTGGCGGTACACCTCGACGAGGTTTGTCCCGTAGCTCAGGAGCAGGCTCAGGAGGAGGTGGAGGAAGGTCCAGGACATCGCCAGGACGCCGCCGATCACGCACCCGAGCAGGCCGCCGCGTCCGATCGCGAGGCCGGCCTCGAAGGCGAACCCCTCCATGCTGATCGCCAGCATCGGGCCGAGCAGCACGGCGCTGGGCGACGCCGACTTCATGACGGCCGCCACCAGTCCGGCGCGCCACACCACCCCACGCCCGCCCCACCTGCGCTGCGCGCCGGAGAGCAGGAGCACCGCGATCGCCGTCAGCGCGTGGCCGCGGAACGGGACCTTGAGGTTGTGGAGGAAGCTGCCGAGGACGATCTCCGACGTTGCCCACAGGCTTCCGAGTGCGGCGGCGCGCAGCCACCTCGGGTTGCTCCGCCACGCTCCCGCGGCCGCGGTCACGCCCATCCGCTCTCCACTGGTCGTGGACGATACCACGGCGCCTCCGACGGGACGCCGAGTCGGTGCGCGTCGCACCGCGGCGGCACCGCGATCCATCACGAGAAGTCGTGACACTACTCGTATATACGCCGCACTTGACAACAGCGTTATGTGGCGATATAAATGCATCGGCAAATGGTCGAGCGGTAGCTCGATCTTATTTGTGAATCACCTTGTGAAGAAATGCGCAAGGGGGATGAGATGGCCGAGTCTGGCTGCGGGTTTGGTGTGGTCTCGATGGTTGCGGTCCCTCCGCGCGCCAGTGCGAACGTGCCACTCGAGTCTTTCGTGACACTCCCTCCGGCTTTCGACGACGTCGCGTCGCGGCTGCCGGTCCGGGCGGGAACGCCGCCACGCTGCCGCGGCGGGTGCTTGGTGGTCGCTCCGGAGATCGATATGGGTCGTGACGAGTACAGCCGGGCGCCGGGTTCGGCTCGTTTTTGGTCCAGCACGTGAATTTGTGCACAAGGAGGTGCAAAGTGAAGATCGGGAAGTTGTTAGCCATAGCAGGAGTGGCGGCGTTTGCGACGGCGGGGCTGGCGTTGGCGGCCGAGCCGGACGGACGGGTGCTCTTCAAGGAGTACTGCAAACCGTGTCATGTCGCCAACTCGCCGCACGGCGAGGTCACGCCGATGACCCTGATCCAGGAGCAGTGGGAACGCTTCTTCAAGGAGAAGCTCGTGCCCAGCCACAAGGACCTGGTCGACAGCACCCACGGCGGGAAGAAAGTGCTCGAGGTGATTACGCCGGAGATGCTGCAGAAGATCAAGAAGTTCGCGATCGACCACGCGGCCGACTCCGAGCACCCGATGACGTGCGGATGAGCCGGTCGAAATCGAGGAGGAGGACTTCCGTGAGAAAGACTCTCGTTACTCTTGCTTTAGCCACGCTTGTGCTTGCGCCTGTTTGCGCACACGCCCAGGCTCAAGACCAGAAGGACCAGGCTACGCAGCTTCGCAAGGACATCAACGAGCTCGAGAAGAGGCTGGACAAGGTCGAGCGCAAGAGCGCCCTCGACCGGGTGCGGTTCTCGGGCGACTACCGCTTCGAGGCGCACTCGATCCAGGCCTCGATCCCGGACCACTACGACGGCATGAAGCTGCAGAACGGGCTGGTCAACACGATCTTCTACTACGGCGCCACCGGCCAACTGCCGGCCGGCCTGGCCGAGGTCAACCAGTTCGTCGCCAGCCACTACGGCGACTACCTCTACTTCACCAACAACCTGACGTTCGCCCAGCTCAAGCAGTACATGGGGAGCTTCCCGGCCCCAATGCAGGCGGGACTGATGCAGATGCTGATGCCCGCCGCCTACACCAAGGGCTACGACGTCAACAACTCGCTGCTGTACACCAACCGCCTGCGCCTCAACTTCGACGCCGACGTCGCCGACAACGTCAAGTTCGCCGG
>NCBR01000106.1 GCA_002279285.1 Acidobacteria bacterium 37-71-11 | reverse complement strand
TTCGCATCGTCACGCCACCTCCACCTGGCCAAAGGGTACCAGGTCGCCCTCCTTGACCGCAGTGAAGAACGCCTGCACGACCATGGGGTCGAGCCGGGTACCCGACATGCCGCGCAAGCGGCCGTACGCCAGGTCAGGGCGCAGCGCCGTCTGGTACGGGCGCTGGGTCGTCATCGCGTCGAACGCGTCGGCGGCGGCGATGATGCGGGCGACGAGCGGGATCTCCTCGCCGGCCAGACCGTCGGGGTAGCCGCCGCCGGACCAGTTCTCGTGGTGGGAGCGGATACCCGGGAGCATCTCCCGCAGCCGCTTCATCGGACTCACGATTGCGGCCCCCTTCACCGTATGCACCCGCATCTGGGCGAACTCGGCGTCGGTGAGCGCGTCGGGCTTGGTCAGGATCGCGTCGTCGATGCCGATCTTGCCGACGTCGTGGAGCAGCGCGGAAATCTCCACCGTCTGCAACTCCTCGCCCGAGACGCCGCAGTGACGGGCGATCGCCACGGCGTACTGACTCACGCGCTCGGAGTGGCCGCGCGTATACGGGTTCTTGGCGTCGATCGCCGCCGCAAGGGCGCGGATCGAATCGACCAGCAGCTCCTTGTTCTCCGCGAGCGCTTCCTGCAACGAGCTCACGGTGCGCTCGATCTCCACCGCCATGACGTTGAAGTTCTCCGCGAGCCGGCCCAGCTCGTTGCGCGAGGTGACCGGCACCTGGCGGGAATAATCGCCATTCGCCACCGCGGTGCTCACCTCGGCCAGATGCCGCAGAGGCGTGGTCAACCGGCGCGCCAACCCGATCCCGGCGACCATCGCCACCAACCCGGTCACCAGCGCGAGCAGCGCGGTCCTCTCCGCCATGCTGCGCACGGCCGCAAACGCCACGCCGACATCCCGCGCCGTCACCACCGCCCACGGCGGGTTTTCGACCGGACAAAGCGAGCCCAGCACCTCCTCGTTGCCGCGCCGCAACGGGTCCCGGTACGTCTTTGTCAGGCGCACCGGGGCTTTGAGGAACTGCGCGACAAGGGGGTGGTCCGCGGCCGACCTGCCGACGTGACCCTGCTCGCTGGAAAACACGACCTCGCCGGCGCGATCGACGATGTCCACGGTCACCCCGCGTCCGGTCTCCTCGGCGAGCCGCGCCACCAGGCCCTCGAGCGAGACCACCCCCTGCATCGAGCCGGCAACTGCGCCTCCGGGGGTCCGCACCGGCAGCGACGTCAGCACCATCGGGTCCTCGCCCGGGAGACGCAGCAGGTCGCGCCGCACGGACCGCCCGGCGAGGTTGGCGGTGAACGCCTCGCGCAGTATCGGCTCCAACTCGTGCTCCGCCCTGGCGGACAGGCTGGGGTTCTGGAAGAACGACCCCTGTCCGGTCGCGTCGAGCAGGCGCAGCAACTCGATGTGGCGGTTCTCGTTGACGAGCTCGTTGAGCGTCTCGGACGCGGTCCTGGGGTCGAGCGGCCGGCCCTCGCCAGGCCGCAGCGCCTTCGCCATCATCTCGATGCGCCCCACGTTGTCGAGGAAGTAGAGCTGGACCTCGCGCGCCAGGCCGACCGCCTGCCTGGTCAGGTACTGCATCTCGAGGGTGGCGACCTGCTCGCGGTTCGAGCTCACGAAGCCCCAGCCGGCAAGGCCGACCGGGAGCACGGCGAGCGCCACGAGCAGCGCCGTTAAGGGGTAAAGCAGCGAGCGCGAGAACGGCCAGCGGGGTGCCATGGGACCAGTTCGACTATATCATGCAAAGCGATGGCAGGCACGATGGATAGCCGGCGCCGCGCCGCGGCCGCGCTCGAGGAAATGGCGCTGCTCGCGGAGCTCGCCGGGGAGAACCCGTTCAAGGTCCGCGCGTATGCCAACGCGGCGCGCGCGATCGCGCGGGGTTCCGGCGACATTGAGGCGCTGGCGGCCCGGGGTGACCTTACCTCCCTGCCGGGGATCGGCAAGGGGATCGCGGCGATCGTCGCCGAGGTGATCGGCCACGGCGAGCCGGCCCAGCTCGCCGTGCTCCGGGCCGGATTGCCTGCGGGCCTCCCCGAACTCGTCGCGCTCCCCGGCCTCGGCCCCAAGCGTGCGCGCGCCCTCTGGCACGAGCTGGGGATCGCCTCCCTCGGGGAGCTCGAGTACGCCTGCCGCGAGAACCGGCTGGTGGCCATGGCAGGTTTCGGCCCGGCAACCCAGAAGAGGATCCTCGACGCCATCGAGTTCCGCCGCCGCGCCGGCGGAAGCCACCACATCTCCGACGGCTGGCGGGCGGCCGAGGAGACCGCGGCGGCGATCATGAAAGCCGCGCCGGGCGCGCCGGCTGTCGTGGCCGGCGAGGTGCGCCGCTCCTGCGAGATCGTGGCCGAGGCGCTGGTCGTGTGCGCCGCGCCGTCTTGCGCGGCGCTCCTGTCCGCTCTCGCCGCGCTGCTTCAGGATGCGGCGGCCGATGCCGCCGGCGGGGCCGCCGGCCGTCACCCCTCCGGCGTGCCGGTCCGCGTCGTGACCGCGCCGCGCGCCTCGTTCGGCGCCGCCCTCGTCTGGCACACCGGAAACGCGCGCCACCTCGAGCAGCTCGCCGCCCGCGCCGCAACCGGCGGCCTCAGCTTTGCCGCCGGCAACCTCACCGACGCTTCCGGGCGTGCCGTCGACTGCGGCGAGGAGACCAACCTCTACGAAAAGCTCGGCCTGCCCTGGATTCCGCCCGAGCTACGCGAGGGTGACGGCGAGATCGAGGCCGCCGCCGCCGGTGCGTTGCCCGAACTCGTCAGGGAGACGGACATCTTGGGCGCCTTGCACGTTCACACCACCGACTCCGACGGCACCGCCCCCCTCGACGCCATGGCGGACGCGGCCGCCGCCCTCGGCTGGTCGCTGCTCGGGATCGCGGACCACTCCCAGGCTGCGGCGTACGCCCACGGCCTCGACGCCGCCCGCCTGCGCGCCCAAGGCGACGCGGTCGCAGCCCGCAACGCCCGCGGGGGCGCGCCGCTGGTCCTGCGCGGGACCGAGGCCGACATCCTGGCCGACGGTGCCCTCGATCTGCCGGAGGGCGTGCCGCTCGACTTCGTCGTCGCCTCGGTGCATTCCTCGTTCCGGCAGAGCCGCGAGGCGCAGACGGCGCGCCTCGTGCGCGCCGTCTCCCGCGGTCCCGGCACGATCCTCGGCCACCCCACCGGCCGCCTCCTCCTGGCCCGCGAGGGGTATCAGGTCGACCTCGAGGCGGTCCTGCAGGCGGCTGCGGCCAGCGGTGCTGCCGTCGAGATCAACGCGCACCCGTTCCGCCTCGACCTCGACTGGCGCTGGGTGCGCCGCGCGGTAGCGCTCGGCGTGCCGATCTCGATCGGCCCCGACGCCCACGAACCTGCCGGCCTCGCCGACGTGCGCTGGGGCGTCGGCATCGCCCGCAAGGGGTGGGCCACAGCAGGCCACGTGCTCAACACCGGGCCGTGGCCGTGGTGGCGGTGAGACAGGGCACCGGGGACCGCAAAGACGTGGTCAGTGGTCAGTGGTCCGTGGCCAGAGGCTGGGGCTCAGGGGACCGGCTGCCGGCGGAGAGCTTTCCCTCTTCCGTTTCCCTTCTTTCAACTCTTCACTCTCGACTCTTCACCGGCCGAGGGACAGGGCGTCCAGAATGATGTCGGCGGCGGCTTCGATCTCGGCGTCGCCGACGTCGAGGTGGGTGACGAAACGGACGGTGTGCGGACCCTCGTCGAGGCAGAGGACGCCGCGCCCCGCGAGCAACTTGACGACCTCGGCGGCCCGCAGCCCGCACGGTCGCGTGTCGGCGAAAACCATGTTCGTCTCGACCGCAGCGACGTCGACCGCGAGGCCGGGCGCCGCGGCGATGCGCTCGGCGAGCCGCCGGCAGCGGCGGTGGTCGTCGGCAAGGCGTTCGACGTTCTGCCGCAGCGCATAAAGGCCGGCCGCGGCCACGATCCCGGCCTGGCGCATCCCGCCGCCCAGGAGCTTGCGGGCGCGGACAGCTCGCCTGACGAACTCCGCGGAGCCCAGCAGCACCGACCCGACCGGCGCGCCGAGCCCTTTCGACAGACACACGCTCACCGAATCGAACGGGGCCGCAACCTCGGCCGGGGGCCGCCCGGAGGCGACGACCGCGTTGCACACCCGCGCCCCGTCGAGGTGCAGGAGCAGGCCGTGCCGGTCGCAGAAACCGCGCACCGCGAGCACGGCGTCGGGGTCGAGCACGCGCCCGCCGCAGTGGTTGTGCGTGTTCTCGAGCGCCACGAGCCGCGTCGGCGCGAGGTGCGGGTCGTCGCCGGCGTGGACGAACTCTTCCATCAGGCTGGGGTCGAGCATGCCGTCGTCCGATGCGAAGCACCTTGTCTGTAACGCGGCGTGCACGGCCGCGCCGCCCTGCTCGTACATCAGGATGTGGGAGCGCTCGTGAAGGAAGATTTCGTCGCCGCGTCTGGTGTGGGCGAGCAGCGCCGCCTGGTTCGACATCGTCCCGGACGGGAAGAAGAGGCCGGCCTCCTTGCCGAAGAGGTTGGCCGCGAACGCCTGCAGGGCGTTGACGGTCGGGTCCTCGCCGAAGACATCGTCGCCGACCGGTGCTTGGGCCATCGCCCGGCGCATTTCGGCCGAGGGCCGCGTCACCGTGTCGCTGCGCAGGTCGATCGGTCCCATGGGGTGCCCTCCACTTCCGCCACTTGGTCCGCTCTGTCGCCTACCCTTTCGGCTCGTCCACCCTCAGCTTCTCGCGCAGCTTCTTGAAATCGGCCCACGACTCGCGCTTGGCGGCGGGGTTGCGCAGCAGATAGGCGGGGTGGAACGTCGGCAGCACGTCGCGCCCGGCCCACGTGGTCCAGCGACCGCGGTAGCTCGAGATCGGCGCGGTGGTGCCGAGGAGGTGGCTGGCGGCGACGCGGCCCAGGCACACGATCACGGCCGGGTCGATCAGCTCGATCTGCCGCCTGAGGTAGGGCATACAGGCCGCCGCCTCGTCAGGCTCGGGGTCGCGGTTGCCGGGCGGCCGGCACTTGACCACGTTGGCGATGTAGACATCCTCGCGCTTGAGGCCGATCGAGGGCAGCATCGCGTTGAGGAGCTGGCCGGCGCGGCCGACGAACGGCTCGCCGATGCGGTCTTCGTCGGCGCCCGGTCCCTCGCCGACGAACACGACGCGCGCCCTGGGGTTGCCGACGCCGAACACGACCTGCGTCCGCCGTTGGCACAGGCGGCACCGGCGGCACGCCGCCAGCGCCCGGCCCATCGCCGGCAGATCGGCTGCCGCGAGAGGGTCCTCTGCGCCGGTCGGATCGAGTGCGGCACCGGCGCGCGCCGCAGCAGCAGCCGGTTCCAGCTCTGGATCGGCTGCCGCGATGTCGCGCCAAGCGAAATCCTGCAGGTACTCCAGCAGGTCGCGGCGCGTCATCGGCGGCGCGCCGCCATAATCTCGCCCGCGAGCGCCATGAGCAGCTCCCGGGCCAGCGCCTCCTTGTCCTGCGCGGCGAACCCCCGGCGCACGCCGAGGCGGGTCAGCACGACCGCGCGGTTGCGCGTCTCCTCCATACCGAGGCCGGGCTCGTCGATCGGGTTGGCGACCACGGCATCGGCGCCCTTGGCCGCCATCTTCGCAGCGGCGCGCACCTCCAACTCGGCCGCGCGATCGGCGGCGAAGATCACCAGGTACGGCTGTCCCTGGGCGCGAGGCATCGCCGCGGCCAGATCGGGAACCGGTTCGAGCGCCAGTTGCAGCGCCCCCTGTCGGCGGTCGAGCTTGCCCTGGGCCACCCCCGCCGGACGGAAATCCGCCACCGCGGCCGCGTGCCAGACGACGTCGGCGTCGGGCGCACGCGCACCGAGCAGCCGTCCGAGATCGTCCGCCGTCTCGAACCGCTCCGCCGCGACCCCGGGGGGAGCCGTCACCCCCGGGCCGGCGAGCAGCCGCACCTCGGCGCCGAGATCGCGGGCCGCCGCGGCCAGGGCGACGCCCATCCGCCCCGAAGAGCGGTTGGTGATCACCCGCACGGCGTCGATCGGTTCCCGGGTCGGGCCGGCGCTGACGAGCACCCGCACTCGGGCGAGTGCGCCGCGCGGCGGCAGCGCCGCGAGCGCCGCCCCAACGATCTCGTCCACCGCCGCGAGCCTCCCGGGACCGACCTCGCCTTCCGCCAGGAACCCGCAGGCCGGCTCGACGACAACCGCGCCCCGTTCACGCAGCGTCGCGAGCGCCCGTTGCGTGGCCGCATGGTTCCACATCGCCGTGTTCATCGCCGGCGCCACCACGACCCGCCCGCGATGGGCCAGTGCGTACGTCGTGAGGGCGTCGTCCGCGACCCCCGAGGCCATCTTCGCGATGATATTGGCGGTCGCAGGAACGACGAGCAGCAGGTCGCTCTCGCGGCCGAGCGCGACGTGGTCCACGCCGGGGTTGGTCGCGTCGCTCCAGAGCGACACCTCCGCACGTGCGTTGGAGAGAACGGCGAACGTCCGCGGGGCAACGAAGCGGGCCGCGTTCTCGGTGAGGATTGCGTGGACACGGCAGCGGGCCTTGACGAGGCCGCGCAGCACCTCGACGGCACGGAACGCCGCGATGCCCCCCGAGACGCCGAGAACCACCCGGCCGCGCACCTACTCCTCCGCGGGGAGATCCTCGGTCAGCAGCTCGTCGGCGACGGCCTCTTCCACGACCTCGAGGTTCTCGTCGAACTTGGGGCCCTCGAGCTCCTCCTCGAGATCGTCGTCCTCGTCCTCTTCCTCCAGCACCTCGGGCTCGACGACCAGCGGCGCGACCGGCGGCACGGCCGGGAACAGGACGGGCACGCGCTCCTCGGCATCGCGCGCTGCGACTTCCTGTTGCAGGAGCGCCTCGTACTCCTCGGCGGTAACGCTCCGCCAGGGCACCCTGTCCGCCGCCAGCTCCGCCAGCGCGATCGTCGTCGGCTTGACGTGGCGGCCCGTGACGCGCGGCCGCGCCCCGGCAATCAGTTGCTCCGCACGCTTCGCGGCGATCAAAATGTAACGAAACGTGCTCTCGACGCCCTGTGGCAGCTCCGACATCACTCCTCCTTCTTCGCCGCGCGCTCGAAGTCCTCGAGGATCGCCTGGACCCTCGAGCGCAGGCGGAACGGCCGCATCCTGGCGACCGCAACAACACTCGCGAGGGCGCGGGCGGCGTCCTCGAGGCAATCATTGATTATAACGTAGTCGAACTCCGCATACTCCCGCATCTCCCGCACGGCGTTCCTGATCCGCAGGGCGATCGCGTCCTCGGAGTCCTGGCGCCGGGCGACGAGACGGCGGTGCAGCTCGGCGTGCGACGGCGGGAAGATGAACACCTTGACCACGTCGGATACCGAGGCGCGGACCTGGCGGGCGCCCTGGACGTCGATGTCGAGGAAGACGTCGCACCCTCGCTCCAGCTTGCCCTCCACCTCGGCGCGCGAGGTTCCATAGAGGTTGTCATGGACCTCCGCGAACTCGAGGAACTCCCCCGCGGCCGCCATGCGCTGGAACGTGGGGCGATCGACGAAGTGATAGTCCACGCCGTCGCGCTCGACCGAACGCGGCGGGCGGGTCGTGTGCGACACGGAGAAGTGCGCCTGGCGCCCCTGCGCCTCGAGTTCCTGCATCACCCGCCGGATCAGCGTGGTCTTGCCGCCTCCCGACGGCGACGCCACGATGAACAGCTCGCCCCTGGTCGTGCTCACGTGCCCTCCCGCGCCGGAATCATACTCGGGTCCGCACGGGGCCGCACCGGCCGTTCCTCCACCCCACGGGGGTTCTCCTTCTTGCCGGTGCCACCGGCGATGGGTCTCTCTCTTCACTGCATGAGGCCCTTACTCCGGCCCGCGGACCCGGCCGGTCGCTCGGTCTTGTCGATCCTTCTTCCGCTGCGTGGAGGCCTCTTGCTTGCCCCTCGGGTGAAGCGGCGTTCGGGCCTTGCTCGCCCCCGCTGATGGGCTCTTTCTTCACTGCGTGAGGCTGTCTTGTTTTGCCCCGCGGGCTACGGCCGTGGTCGCTCGGGCGGCGCATCGAGCGCCGCCCTCCGACCCGCCTGCGCGTGCGACCGAGCAGGGCGTCCCGCG
>NCBR01000308.1 GCA_002279285.1 Acidobacteria bacterium 37-71-11 | reverse complement strand
GCCTTGCGCGCCGCCTCGCGGGCGCGCGCCGCCTCGACGCACTTGGTGACGATGCGCCGCGCGATCGGCGGGTTCTCCTCGAAGAACTCGGCGAGGCGGGTGGCGACCACCGACTCGACCCACCCCTTGATCTGGGAGGAGACGAGTTTGTCCTTCGTTTGCGAGGAAAACTTCGGATCGTGGATCTTGACCGAGACGATGGCGGTGAGCCCCTCGCGCACGTCCTCGCCGGAGAGCCCTTCGCTGAGGTTCTTGAGCAGGCCGTTGGCCTGGCCGTAGTTGTTGATCGTCCGGGTGAGCGCCGCGCGGAAGCCGGAGAGGTGCGTGCCGCCGTCGCCGTTGTAGACCGTGTTGGTAAAAGGCAGGACGTTCTCGTTGTAGCCGTCGTGCCACTGCATCGCGATGGCGATCTGCTCCCCGCCCTCCGTGTCCTCGACGAGCTGGATCGGCTTGGAGTGGAGCGTGGTCTTGGCCCGGTTCAAGTACTCCACGAACGCGGCGATGCCGCCCTTGAACTGGAACTCCTGCTCCGCCCCGTTGCGCTCGTCGTGGAACTTGATCAGCAGACCGGGGTTTAGAAACGCCAGCTCGCGCAGCCGCTGGACCAGGAGGTCGTGGTGGAACTCGAGGATCGAGAAGATCTCGGAGTCCGGCTTGAAGGTGACGACCGTGCCGTTCTTGGTCGAGTTGCCGACGCGCTTGAGCGCCGCCACCGGGACGCCGCGGCGATACTCCTGCTCCCAGACGCCGCCGTCGCGCCGGATCTCGAGGCGCAGCCATTCGGAGAGGAAGTTGACCACCGACACGCCGACGCCGTGGAGGCCGCCCGACACCTTGTAGGCGTTGTTGTCGAACTTGCCGCCGGCGTGCAGCTCGCACATGATCACTTCGGCGGCCGAGCGCCCGCTCTCCTTGTGCGTGTCGACGGGAATGCCGCGCCCGTTGTCCTCGACCGTGGCCGAGTTGTCGGTGTGGATGCGCAGCGAGACGCGGGTCGCGTACCCCGCCTGCACCTCGTCGACCGCGTTGTCCACGACCTCCCACACCATGTGGTGCAGGCCGGAGAGGTCGTCGGTGTCGCCGATGTACATCCCGGGGCGCTTGCGCACCGCGTCGGGACCTTTGAGAACCTTGATGCTTTCAGCGTTGTACGCTTTTCCGGTCAAGCTTCCATCCCTCCCGGCACCACCACGTCCACGACGCCGGCGTTCATGCGCCACACCGCGCCCCCGGTGAGCCGGGGGAGCATCATCTCCTCGTGCGCGGAGGTGAGCAGCGCCTGCCCCCCGTCGCGGAGACGATCGAGCACCCGTTGCAACACCGCCGCGTCCAGCTCGGCGTCGACATCGTCAAAGACCACCAGCGGGCGCCGCCCCCGCTCGCGCCCCACGACCGCCATGGCGGCGAGCTTGAGCCCGGTCGCCAGCAGCTTGCCCTGCCCCGCGGACAGCATGTCCCGCGCCGGAGCGCCCTGCACGCTGAACTGGAGGTCGTGGCGGTGCGGTCCGACAGCGGTGTGCCCCCGTCCGCGCTCCAGGCGGCGCGAAGCTGCCAGCGCGGCGCGCAACCGGGCCACCAGGGTCGCCGGTTCTGCGACCGCGACGCCATCCGACGCATTATAGCTCAGAACGGGGTGCGCGATCGACCAGCCGAGGGCGTCGAGTTCCTCGCCGAGGTGGCGCTCGAGACCGGTAAGCGCCCCGAGCCGGAGGCGCACGATCTCGGCGCCGAGGACGGCCAGGTCATGCTCGAAGGCGTCGAACTCTTCCGGCGGACCCCAGCGTGTCAGCAGCGCGTTGCGGTGCTGCAGCGCCCGGCGGTAGCGCTGCAGCGTGGGCAACGCCTCCGGCCGGATCTGGAAGCAGAGGCGGTCGAGAAAACGGCGGCGGTCCTCCGGGGCGCCCCAGACCAGCGCGCGGTCGTAGCCCGAGAGCGTGGCCACGGGAAAGAGGTCGAGGTACTCGGCGGCGCCGAGCCGGCGGGCGCCGCGAAACAGGGCCCGGGCGAGAGTCCCGGCGTGGCGGACGTCCTGGTGGATCTCCACCTCGATGCCGCCGCGGTCGATCACCCCGGCGAGGGTGAAGGCGGGGGCGCCGTGCCGGATCCAGGCCGCCGACGTCCCCGGGCGGAACGACGCCAGGTTGCCGAGCACGGCCACCGCCTCGAGGAGGTTCGTCTTGCCCGAACCGTTCGCGCCGACGACGGCCGTCAGGCCGGGTCCCACGTCCAGCTGCTGCGGAGCCAGGTTGCGAAAGCCGGAGACGGTGAGGCGGAGGATCGACACGAAGCTAGAGGGTCATCACGACCGGACCGTCCGCGTCCCGCAGTTGGAACTCGACCTCGGCGGTGTCCACCGCGCCCAGGAAGTCGAGGATGTAGCTCGCGTTGACGAACACCTTCAAGGGCTGGGCCGAGAACGTGCAGGGGACCATTTCGGCCGCCTGTCCGAGGTCGAACCCGACGGAGGCGAGGGCGATCGAGTCGTGGTCGAACTGCATCTGGACGCCGTGGGTGCGCTCGCTCGCGAGCAGCGCGACGCGGCGCAGCGCGGCGGTGAGTTCCTGGCGCTGGACGCGGGCCCGGTGCGGGTTGTCGCGCACGAGCACGCGTTCGTACTGCGGGAAGCGGGCTTCGAGCACACGCGACAGCAACACGCGGTCGCCGAGCCGAAAGGCGAGGTGGTTCTCCCCCCGGGCGATGTACAGCGGCGTTTCGGCGTTCGCCGTCAAGTGGCGCAACTGGTTGAGGACCTTCCTCGGCAGCAACTGCTGCTCGAACGGGGGGGTCCCCGCCGTGTGCGCCGCCTTGGCCCACGCCAGGCGATGGCCGTCGGTGGCAACCATCTCCAGCGCCTTTGCCGACACCAGCAGGAGCGCCGCGTTGTACTGAAAGTGCCCTTCCTCGCTCGACACGGCAAATACCGACCGGTCGATCAGGCGGCGCAGCGTCGGGAGGTCGACTGCAAAGCCCTGGCCTTCAGGGACCTCCGGAAGCGTCGGAAAGTCGGCGGGGTCGAGGCTCGCCAACTGCGAGCTGAAGGTGCCGGAGCGGACCTCGACGCGGGATTCCTCGAAGCTGAGGTCGAGGGTATCGGTGGGCAGCGAGCGGACGAGGTCGAAGAATACCTTGCCCTGGACCGTCGTGCGCCCCTCCCGCCGCACCACCGCCGAACACTGGGTGTAGACGGTGACATCCAGGTCGGTTGCGGACAGGTGCAGCCGGTCCCCCTCCGCGCTGAGCAGGATGTTCGAGAGGATCGGGATCGTGGTGCGGCGCTCGACGACTCCCTGGATCAGTTGGAGTTCCTCGAGCAGAACGGTGCGATTGAGCGTCACGTCCATGGGCGCGGTCTCCCGACTACTTCTATAAAGCAGAAATGATTGTACAGAGGTTCGTAGTAGCAGTCGAGCGTGTGGAGAACCACGGGCGGCGAGGCAGGCGTTTGCTGCGGCAGGAGTTGGGTGTCCGGCGGGTGTGGAAAGGCGGTGTGGAGAATTCGCCGAATGCGGGCGGGAGAGCCGGTGAAACCCGCCGGTCGGGCGAGTTTTCCGCAGCTCAGCGGAAGTGTTCCGCAAACGTGGTGAGGGTTGCGTCGAGCGAGGGGTTGGTGCGGCGCTCCTCTGTGATGGTCTCGACCGAGTACATCACGGTGGAGTGATGCTTGGCGAAGAGCTTGCCGATCTCCGGGTACGAGAGGGATAAGATCTCGCGGATGAGGTACATCGCGACCTGGCGGGGAAACGCCACCGAGCGGCGGTTGTCGCGCCCCTTGAGGTCGGCGACCTTGACCCCGTAGTGGTGGGCGACGAAGCGGATGATGTCGGGCGCGGCGATGTTGCGTTCCTGTGGAAGAAGCGGGGAAAGCGCGTTGCGGGCGGTCTCGAGGTTTGCGGGCTGGCTCGTCAGGGTGCAGTAGACGATGACGCGGTTCAAGTATCCCTCGAGCTCGCGCACGTTCTCGCGGACGCGGCGGGCGATGAACAGGACGACATCGTCGGGGAGGTCGAACCCCTCGCCATGCGCCTTCTCGCGGATGATGGCGCACTTCGTCTCGAGGTCGGGCGCCTGGATGTCGGCGACGAGGCCCCAGACGAAGCGCGTGCGCAGCCTGTCCTCGAGTCCCTGAATCAGGGCCGGGGGGGTGTCGGAGGTGAGGACGATCTGGTGCCCGGCCTCGTGCAGCGTGTTGAAGGTGTGGAAGAACTCCTCCTGGGTGCGCTCCTTGCCGGCGAGGATGTGGATGTCGTCGAGGAGGAGGACGTGGATCGAGCGGTAGGCGTCCCGAAACGCCGCCATGCGTTGCAGGCGGATCGAGTTGATCAGCTCGTTGACGAAGTGCTCGGTGGGGACGTAGCGGATGCGGGCGCGCGGGGTGCGGGCCAGGATCTCGTTGCCGATCGCGTGCAGGAGGTGGGTCTTGCCGAGGCCCGAGCCGCCGTAGAGGAATAGCGGGTTGTACGCGCGCCCGGGGTTCTCCGCGACGGACTGGGCGCCGGCGCGCGCGAACTGGTTCGACGGTCCGGGAACGAAGGTGGCGAAGGTGTAGCGAGGGTTGAGCGGCGTGCCGCCATGGGCCGGTGCGGCGACCGCGGTGCTCTCGCTCGCGAGCTCGAACGCGACGGTCACGGCGGTGCCGGCGACCTGCGCGGCGAGCTCTTGCAGGAGCGCGAGGTAGTGGTCGCGGACGTAGTCGGCGTACACACGTGACGGCGCGACGACGGTGAGACGGCCGCTGGCGGCGCGGGCCGTGAGCGGCGCCAGCCAGACCTCGAACTCTTCCGCGGTGAGGCGGCTGCGGAGGAGGTCCTTGACGGCAGGCCAGAGGGTGGAGGTTGGCATCTTTGGAGCCCGACAGGCCCGAAGAGAATATCACGGGGGCGCCGCCGGCGTCGGACCTCTCGCTGCGTTGCGCTCGCCCCGCTCGCATCCTCACGTAGCCTCCGGCTACGCTCCGGTGCGGCGGGGTTCGCGCGCCT
>NCBR01000307.1 GCA_002279285.1 Acidobacteria bacterium 37-71-11 | reverse complement strand
AAGGGCATGCCGCGCACGTACGAAGGAATGCTCGACGCCAAAGGAGCCCGCTTCGGCCTCGTCGTGAGCCGGTTCAACGATCTGCTCACCGGCCGGTTGAGGGAGGGCGCCATCGACTGCCTGGTCCGCCACGGGGCGAGCGACGACGACATCACGGTGGTCAAGGTCCCGGGCTCGTGGGAGTTGCCACTCGTCGCCGGCCGTCTCGCGGGCTCCGGCAAGGTGGACGCCGTCATCGGCCTCGGCGTGCTGATCCGCGGGGCGACGCCGCACTTCGACGTCATCGCCGCCGAGACCGCCAAGGGGCTGGCGCAGGTCGGGCTCGCGGGCGGAGTCCCGGTGTCGTTCGGCGTGCTCACCTGTGACACGCTCGAGCAGGCGCTCGAGCGCTCCGGCTCAAAGGCCGGGAACAAGGGGTGGCAGGCCGCCCTTGCGGCGATCGAGATGGTGCAGCTCTACCGCCGCCTCGGGGAGTGACGGATGGGTGTGAGGCGGCGGGGCCGGGAGCTGGCGCTCCAGATGTTGTATCAGCACGAGATCGCGGGGACGGACGTGGACGCGATGGCGGCGTCGTTCGAGGAGCTCGCCCAGGCGCCCCCGGCCACCCGTGACTTCGCCGTGAGCCTCGCGCGCGGCGTGATCGCGAAGCTGCCCGACCTCGACTCGCGGTTACTCGACCAGGCCGACAACTGGCGGATCGAGCGCATGGCCGCGGTCGACCGCAACATCCTCCGCCTCGCGCTCTACGAGCTCCTGTTCGCGGGGGAGACGCCGGCGGCGGTCGTGATCGACGAGGCGGTGGAAATCGCCAAGCGGTTCGGGAGCGAGCGGTCGAGCCAGTTCGTCAACGGCGTCCTCGACGGCTTCCTGCACCGCGGAAAGGCGGCGGGAGGGGCGTGATGCGGCACGCGGCCGGCGTGGTGGCGTTGGCCGTGCTGGCCGCCGCGGCCGCTCGCGGGGACGAGGCGAGGATTGTTCTCCCGACGGCCCTGGCCGCCAGGGTCGAGACGGGCCGGCGCTGTGGGCTCGACGTCGGCCTCGAGCCGCGGCCCGGCGGCGCGCTGGTCACCGTCAGTCGCAGCGCCCGCGCGTTCCCCGTCGCACCCGCCTATCCGCTGGCGCACGCCGCGGCGTGCGGCGATGCCGATGCGCTCGCGGTCCCCGCGTCGTTCCAGCTCCCCCTCGACCTGCGCCGGCTGGCGGAACGACCGGGTTCCGCGCTGGCGCGGCTGGTCTCGGCGGTTTCGTTCGTGTCGCGGGCCGTGGCACTCGACGAGGACGACGCCGGCCCTCAGGACGCGGTTTCGGTCCTGGCGCGCGGCCGCGGGCGCTGTTCGGGACGGGCCAACGCGGCAGTCGGACTGCTGCGCCGGATGGGGATCCCGGCGCGGGTGGTGCACGGTCTCATGGTTGGCGACGGCGGCGCCCGCTGGCACCGATGGGGCGAGGCGTGGCTCGGCCGGCTCGGCTGGACCCCGTTCGACCCCGGGGCGGCGGTGGGCCTGGTTTCGGTGCGCTACCTGCCGCTGGTGGGCTCCGGCGAGGGGCCGAGCCTTGCCGGCGTCTTCCTTGAGCGCATCGACGAGCGCGGCTACATCGGAGTGCCGGTGCGCGCCGGGCTGCGGGTCCTGCCGGTCGGCGGCGTGACGTTACGGTGCGTGGCGCCGGCCGGTGCCCCGCAGGTCACGGCGCTGCTGGTCGGTCCGGACGGGTCGCGCTGGGCGCGCCGGGGCGAGCGTGAGGTCGTGTTCGGCGGGATGCTGCCGGGCCGGTACCGCATCCTGTGGCGCGCGGGCGGCCGTCCGGCCGCGCTGGACCTGGTCCTCGGCGGGGTCCCGGACGTGCTCGTGGAGTTGGGGGCCGGGGGAGAGGCGGGACGGTGAAGGCGATTCTCGGGCGATTGTCGGAGCTGGGGCTGCGGGAGATCAGCAAGCTTCTCACCGCGGCCGGCGCGGAGGGCGTGCTCGAGGTCGACGGGCCGGGGGGCGCCGCCCGCGTCGCGTTCAAGAACGGCCATCTCGCCGGCGAGGTGTCGCCGGCGCTGCTCATGGCCTACTCGGTGCGCAGCGGCACGTACTGCTTCCGCCCCGGCGGGGCAGGGCCGGTGGCGGAGTGGTTGCCGCAGGAGGAGTTCTTCGCGCGCCTCGACGCCGAGGCGAAAACGGCGAAGGCGGGCTCTCCCACTCGCAGCGACGTCATGCGCGGCAGCGGGTCCTCCGGTACCGGCGACCCGCTGGCGGAGCTGCGCGACTCTCTCGCCCAGATCCCGATCCCGTTCGGCGCCGCGCGGATCCTGATCGCGGCGGCCGACCCGCGCCCGTACCGGACGCTGATCCCGGTATGGCGACAGCGCGGCTGGGAGGTGGTGCTCGACGACGCGCCCCGCTGGCCCGAGGGGCCGGCGCCGCGCCTGGTGGTCGAGCACCTGCCGATGACGGCGACACTGGCCGGTCAGGACAAGAGCTGGCTCGCGCTCGCCAAACGCGCCGCGGCGAGGCGGCCTCCGGTGCCGGTGCTCTGGGTCGGTGGGCTCGGCGATCCGTGGCTGAGGCACGAGGCGATCGTTGCCGGAGTGGAGTTCATGCTCCCCGCGCCGGCCGGCGATGCGGGCGAGACGGCCCGCTGGTTCCGCGACGACCTGACGCTCCTCGCCGACCGGTTTCTGAGCCGGCGGGGTGAGAGCGGAGTGGGC
>NCBR01000105.1 GCA_002279285.1 Acidobacteria bacterium 37-71-11 | reverse complement strand
GAACAGCGAGGGGCCCCACCGCGGGACGTCCCAGCTCGGTCGCACGCGCAGGCGGGTCGGAGGGCGGCGCTCGATGCGCCGCCCGAGCGACCACGGCCGCAGCCCGCGGGGCAAAAAACGGTCAGGCGAGCTTGGCGGCCGCGGCCTTGAGCTCGTCCACGTGATGCAGGCTCTCCCAGCGGAACTCGGGTTCCGAGCGGCCGAAGTGCCCGTAGCTCGCGGTGAGGCGGTAGATCGGCCGGAGCAGGTCGAGCTCGGCGATGATGCCGCGCGGGGTGAGCGGGAACACCTCGCGGACCGCGTCGGTGAGCCGATCGTCCGGGATCACGCCCGTCCCGCTCGTGTCCACCATCACCGACACCGGGTCTGCGACCCCGATCGCGTAGGCGAGCTGCACCAGCGCCTCGCGCGCGAGCTTGGCGCCGACGATGTTCTTGGCGATGTGGCGCGCCATGTAGGTCGCGGAGCGGTCGACCTTGGTTGGGTCCTTGCCGGAAAACGCCCCGCCCCCGTGGGGCGCCCAGCCGCCGTAGGTGTCCACGATGATCTTGCGGCCGGTCATCCCCGTATCGGACTGCGGTCCCCCGATCACGAACTTCCCGGTCGGGTTGACCAGAAAGCGGGTCTTGGCGTCCACGAGCTTCTTGGGCAGCACCGCGAGGCCGACCTTCTCGACGATCTCGTCGCGCGCCGCGGCGGTGATGCGGTCCCCTTTGCGGTTGAGGATCTCCTTGGTGTGCTGCGAGGAGATCACGACGGTGTCGATCCGGTGCGGCTTGCCGTCGCGGTACTCGACCGTCACCTGCGACTTGCCGTCCGGCCCCAGGTACGGCAGCACGCCCTTGCGGCGCACCTCGGCGAGGCGCCGCGTGAGCTTGTGCGCGAGCGTGATCGGCATCGGCATCAGCTCGGCCGTCTCGTCGCAGGCGTAGCCGATCATCAGCCCCTGGTCGCCGGCGCCGCCGGTGTCCACACCCTGCGCGATATCCCCCGACTGCCGGCCGATCGCGTTGAGGATGCCGCACGTGGCGTAGTTGAACCCGTACTTGATGTCGGTGTACCCGATGCGGCGGATCAGGTCGCGCACCAGGTCCTGCACGTCCACCCACCCGTCGGTGGTGATCTCGCCGCCGACGATGACGAGCCCGACCGTGATGAAGCTCTCGCACGCCACCCGACCCTGCCCGACGGTCTCCTTCTCGATGTCCTGCCGGAGCACCTCGTCGAGCACCGCGTCCGAGATCTGATCGCACACCTTGTCGGGGTGGCCCTCCGTCACCGACTCCGATGTGAATACGTGAATCCCCCGGTTGTTCACTGGCTTCCTCCCCCAACCCCGGGCTGGCCAACACCTCTTCCAGCCACGGCTTGGCCCGAACGATAGCACACGACTTCGGCTCCGGCCCGCGCCGTTCCTACTCGCCGCGACCGGCGGCGGGGGACGGTTCCGGCGCCAGCGCCAGCAACGCGCGCGCCCGCTGGCGCAGGCGTCCGACCTCGAGGCCGTACAGCCGCAGGCGGTCGTCCGGGAGCGTCCTGAGCTGCTGTTTGCGGAACGCCAGCGTCACCAGGAGGCTCAGGATCTCCCGCCGCTCGTCCCGGCGCGGCCACCAGTCGGAACGGATGCGGCGGCGGTAGCTCGGGAGCACCTCCGCCACCCAGGCAGGCAGGACCCCGAGCCGGACCTCGTCCAGGAGCTGATCGGATAGCACCCGGCGTTCGTACGCCAGGCAGGCCGAAAGCACCGCCGCCAACGCCGCCGCCGCGACCGCGGCGAGCCCCAGGTTGCAGGCGATGTTGGCCTCGCCCCACGCCCGCCAGCAGGAGAGCGCCGCGACGGCGAGCGCGGCGGCGAGCGCGCCGGCGCCGGCCGCTGCGGCCAGCGCCGCCGGCAGGCGCAGGGCGCGGCGCGAGGCGAGCTTGGCCAGGCCGAGCCCGGCGCCCAGCAGCGCCCCGGCCGCGGCGTGCAGCACGGTCACGAAGACGAGGGCGGCGCCGTCCGGGTGCCACGGCGCCCGCGTGAGCACGAGGCATGTCGCCCCGGCCGCAAGGCCGACGCCGGCGACGCCCCCGAACACCGCGCCGTCGGCCGGCCCCTCGACCACGCGCGACCGCGCCGCCGCGACCGCCGGCAGCACGGCCGCGACGCCGACCAGCGCGAGAGTGAGCCAGGGCGCGCCCACCCACGCCTCCGGGAACGCCGCCCCCTGCTCCGGGGTTTGCATCAGACGAGTCGCCGGCGCGCCCGCCAACGCCAGCAGCGCCGGCGCCGCGAAGCTCCACACGGCGGTCGCCCAGAGCCACGCGAGCGCGCCCCAACGGTGGCGGTCGAGCCAAAGTGCCCCGCACGCCGCCGCCAGCAACGCGGCCGTCGCGGCGAGCGGGGCGAGCAGCGCCAGGCTCACCGCCGCACCAGTTCGTCCGCCGGGAGCCCGGCCTGGGCGAAGTAGAGTTCGGCCGTCTGCACGTCGCGGCGGATCTGCGCCACCAGGTCCATGCTCGACCCGAACACCCTCTCGTCGCGCACGCGGCGGAGGAACGACAGGCGCACGGGTTCGTCGTACACGTCGCCGGTGAAGTTCAGGACGTGGCACTCGACGGTCACCTGCGAGTTCTCGTAGACGGTGGGCCGCACGCCGATGTTGGTCACCGAGGCAAACACCCGCGAGTACGAGGGGATATGGAGGACGGTCACATACACCCCGTGCGCCGGCAACAGCTCGTTCTCGACGTCGACGTTGATCGTCGGAAATCCGAGCTGGCGGCCGAAGCGCTTTCCCCGGTACACGCGGCCGTCCACGTAGAACGGGCGCGCCAGGAGCCGCCAGGCCTCGTCGACGTGGCCGCGGGCGATCTCGTGGCGCACCCGCGTGGACGAGACGACCTCGCCGCCGTCCTCGAGCGGCTCGACGCCGATCACCCTGAACCCCATTTCGTGACCGAGCGTGGAGAGGAAGTTGACGTCGCCCAGCCGGCCGGCGCCGAAGCGGAAGTTGGTCCCGAGCCGCACCTCGGCGGGGGCGAGGCGGCGGAAGAGGAACTCGCGGGCGAACTCTTGCGCCGTGATCGCCGCGAAGCGCCGGTCGAAGCCGATCTCCACCAGGGTGTCGAGCCCAAGCCGAGCGAGCAACTGCGTTTTCTGCGCCCGCGTCGTGACCAGTCTCAGCCCCGAGCCCGGCCGCAGCACCTTCTCGGGGTGCGGCTCGAACGTCAGCGCCACCGCGGGCACGCCGAGCGCCCGCGCCCTCTCCACCGCTCCGGCGAGCAGCATTCGGTGGCCGACGTGCACGCCGTCGAAGTTGCCGATCGTCACCACCCCCCCGCGGGGGAGGTCGGAGGACGGCGTCGGGTCGCGCAGGACGTCCATGGGGCTATCGCGCCGCCGCGGCCGGCAGCGCCGGCAACCGCGAGGGGAGCAACGGCAGGCGGCGCGCCGGGGCGGTCTGAAGCACCTCGCGGATCTCGCCGACGAGGTCGAACGCATAGGTCTTCGTGATGCGGACGCGGACGATGTCGCCGGCGCGGGCGCTGCCGTCCGAGAACAGCAGCCGGCCGTCCACCTCCGGCGCCTGGCGCGGGAGGCGCCCCTGCAGCAAGTACTCCGATTCCGGGCTGGCGCCCTCCACGATGGCGGTGAGTTCCTGCCGCCTGAGCGTGCGGTTGCGCTCGCGGCTGATGCGCTCCTGCTGCTTCATGAGTAGGCGCCGGCGCCGCTGCTTCGTCCGCGCGGGCACCGGGTCGCGGAGCGCGGCGCCGGGGTTCTCCTCCTGGAACGAGTAGGCGAACACCCCGACGTGATCGAAGCGGACTTCGTCCACGAACGCCTGCAGCTCGGCGAACTCGGCGTCCCCCTCGCCCGGGAACCCGACGATGAACGTGGTGCGGACCGCGAGGCCGGGCACGGTGTCGCGCGCCTTCGCGATCAGCTCCCGGTAGCGCCGCGCGTCGCCGCCGCGCTTCATCAGCTTGAGGACGGGACGGGCGGCGTGCTGCAGCGGGATGTCGAGGTAGGGCACCAGGCGGCTCTCGCGCGCCATCAGCGGGAAGATGCCGGGGTCGAGCGTCGCGGGGTACGCGTACATGAAGCGCAGCCACGGCAGCGAGGTTCCCGCGAGCAGCGCCTCGAGCAGGCGGCGCAGCCCGGTGCGTCCCATCCCGAGGTCCTCGCCGTAGCGCGTGGTGTCCTGAGCGATGAGCACCAGCTCGCGCACGCCGGCCTCCTCGAGGCGGCGCGCTTCGGCGACGAGCGAGGCGAGGGTCCGCGAGCGGAAGGCGCCGCGCATCGCCGGGATGTGGCAGAACGTGCACGGGTTGTCGCACCCCTCGGCGACCTTGAGGTAGGCGAAGACGCCGCCGGTGGCGAGCAGGCGCGGCGCGGTGTGGTCGTAGAGCTTGAGCGCGCCGCGCTGATCCGGCAGGTGGCGGGCGAGACGGCCGAGCACCGCCTCCGGCGCGCGCTCGAGCTCGTCCAGGCCGACGAACGCGTCGATCTCGGGGACCTCGGCGGCCAGTTCCTGAGCGTAGCGCTGCGCCATGCACCCGGCGACCACCAGGCGGCGCAACCCACCGTCCCCCTTGCGTCGCGCCACCTCGAGGATCGCATCGATCGATTCCCGCTTCGCGTCCTCGACGAACCCGCAGGTGTTGACGATCACGACCTCGGCGGAGTCGATGTCGGTGACGACCTCGGCGCCGTGCTCCGTCAGATGACCGAGCATGACCTCTCCGTCCACCAGGTTCTTGGCGCACCCGAGCCCTATCATTCCGACTCTGATCGACTGCGGGGCGCGCGCGGGACGCGCGGCCTTCTTCACGAGCGCTGATTCTAACATCGCGCCGGGGGAGAATGATTCCCGGCTTCGATTGCGCAGTGGAGGGGCCCGGCGTCATCGGCGAGACCCCGGTCCTGCGACCTGGCGCCTCGTTCGAGTACACGAGCTTCTGTCCGCTGCCGACGCCGTTCGGGACGATGCGCGGCAGCTACCTGATGCGGGCCGAGGCCGGCTGGGAGTTCCACGTCGAGATCGCCCAGTTCTCCCTCGTCGCCCCCCAGGCGGTGAACTGACGTGACGCGGTCCGTTCCCAACCCAAGAACTCAATGGGTCGAGGCGGGCGCCGCGCTCGGGCGGCGGGAGAGGAGCCGCTCCAGATAGCGCGAACGCATCTGGCGGCTCGCCATCGCCTGCTTCAACGGCGGCAGCTTGAGGATCACCCCGAGGATCGCCGCCATCGCCCGGTGGCTCGCGAGGTGGCGTCTGTCGAAGACAAGCTCGGCGAGCTTTCCGCGCTCGATCGCCGCCAGGACGACCCGGTGCGCCGAGTTCACGGGAGTGATCACCCGCTCCCCTCGCTCGCGAAGCGCAATCGCATGGCGAGCGCACGCAGCAACGCACACGCCGCACCCCAGACAGATCTCGCCGTCGAGCTTCGCCTTCCGCGCCTTCGGCCGCAGCTGGTCGTGCGCCGACACCAGCGCGACGGCCTCCACGGGGCACGCCGCGACGCACTTCCCGCAACCGACGCACGCCTGCCCGTCGAAATGGGGCACGAAGTTCGTCGTGTGAACGGGGTGCAGCACGCCGAACCGGCGCTGCGCGATCATCGCCTCGCAACAGCAGCCGCAGCAGTTGCAGATGAAGCTCACCTCCTCGCGCACGTTCTCGCCGAACTGCACGAGGCCGCCCCCCCAGGCCTGGCCGAGTAGGTCCAGCGTCTCGGCCACGTCGGCCCGCCGGGCGAACCCGTGGCGGACGAGCGAGTCGGCGACCCCGTTGAACGTCATGCAGATCTCCATCGGCGCGCCGCACGCGCGACCCAGGTGCGCCATCTTGTGGCGGCAGTAACAGGTCCCAACGCCGATGGCGGTGGCGGTGCGGACCACGGCGGTCGCGCGCTCGTGATCGAGCACGTGCAGGGCGTTCTCCGCCGCGAGCGCGGGCTCATGCACGAACGTGCGGCCGAGATGGGTCTCCCCCTCGGCGAACAGCTCGCGAATGAAGTCGTCCTCGACGTTCAAGTACCGGTGGAAGAGCTCGGCCAGCAGACGCTGGTCGAGGTCCTCGCGCACCCGCATCATCGAGAACTCGAAGAAACCCGCCATCGGGGGCGGCAGCACATAGGTGGTCTCCCGGCCGTCGTGCGCGTCGAGCAGCAGCGCGCGATCGGCGAGCGCGTCGAGCTGCCTGCGCGCTTCCGCCTCGCTCGACTTCCAGGCGGCCGCTGCGTCGGCCGCCGTAAACGGCTTGATCGGCAGCAGGGCGACGAGGCCGGCCTCGCGCTCGGAGAACAGAATCCCGAGGATCTTGAACAGCAGCTCCGACGGCGGCGCTCCCTGGGGAAAGCGGTTGAGCCGCTCGACCAGGCTCTCGTAGCCGGAACGCACCGTGTGATGTGCCATGCCCCTCCGGGTCTCGATGCCAAGGGTACACCGGGCGCCGCGAGGAGCATGGCGCTGGCGTGAATGACCGGGGCGAGTCACAATACACTCATGAACCCCGTCGAGGCGTATCTCGAACAGGTGCGAGCGATCCGCCTTTCGGGCGCCGGCGTCCCCGAGACCTCGTATTACCCGGCGCTGTCAAACCTGTTCGACGAGGTCGGCAAGACGCTGAACCCAAAGGTGCGGTGCATCATCCACCCGGCCAGCGTCGGAGCCGGGCTGCCCGACGGCGGCCTGTTCACGGCCGACCAGCTCCGCCGCACCGCCGAGCCAGACGCCCTCACCACCCAAGTCCCCGCTCGCGGCGCGATCGAGGTCAAGCCGCCCGACGCCAGCGTGGACGAGATCGTCAAGACACCGCAACTGAGCCGTTACCTTGACCGCTACCGGCAAGTCCTCGTCACCAATCTGCGCGATTTCGCGCTGTTCGGGCGCGACGCCGACGGCAACACCGTGGAGTTTGAATGGGGCTTGCTGGCTGCGGACGAGCGCCTGTTCTGGCAGGAGGTCGAGCCTCAAGGGTTTTACGCGATGACACCGTTTGAAACCCTCGCCTACGAGCTGAATAGACTCACCGAAGACGAGGCCATGGTGGCGGAAGAGGCGGCGGAGGCCCATCAATGAAGTTCAGCGAGCTTGTCCGCCTGCTCGAAGAGGACGGATTCCGGCTCCTCCGGGAGAAGGGTTCGGTGAGGTACTACCACAAGGACGGTGTGCCCCGCTTGATCCGGATCGATTATCATGGGCCGAACGAAGTCCCCCCGGAACGTGTCACGCCGTCCTGAAGGCGGCAGGGATCAAGCCCGGGAGGTGATGGGGATGCTGGGACTGGACTACTCACTGGTGATCGAAGCGACGGCTGACCCGTTGTTCTTCAGCTTCTACTCGCCCACGCTGGAGGGGTTCACCGGCGTCGGCAGTTCGGTCGAGGACTGCATCTACAAGGCGCGCTGGGGCATGAAGGAGCACGCCGAGATCCTGACCGAACAGAGACTACCGGTGCCCCGGCCTGAACCGCACCCGACCGTTGTCGTGCGCGACGCTACAGCGATCTCCCCCGCGGCGTAGCCTAGCGGAAGGGCTCACGGCAGTGAAGGGCTACCACATCAACATCTTCTGGAGCGAGGAGGACGAGGGCTAATCGCCGACGTCCCCGACATCGAGGCCCGCTCGGCCTTTGGGTCCACGCCCGAGGAAGCGCTCCACGAGGTGCAGGCTGCCAAGGCCGCATGGCTCGAAGCTGCCAGGTCCGCCGGGAAACCGATCCCCCGCCCGCGCGATCGCCCCGCGATCTACCGTTTGGCATCCTGAGAATGAAAGCGCCCGAATCGCTTGGGGCCCCTCACGCTCGCCCTGCTCGGGCGATCCACCTCCGGTTTCCCGGATTGCCAGTCAAACAGGTTTGACCCAGGGCAGCAAAACCCGGGGTCCGTGGTCGGTGTAGGCGCGCGAGCCGGCCGAACCGGAGTGTAGCCGGAGGCTACATGAGGATTCGAGCCGGCGAGCGCAACGACGCAGACGGTCCGCTATCGGCGGCGCCCGCCGGCGGCACTCAGGGATACAACCGGTTGATCATGCGCGGGTACGGTATCGCTTCCCGCAGGTGCTGCAGCCCGCACAGCCACGTCACGACCCGCTCGATCCCCATCCCGAACCCGGAGTGAGGAAACCCGCCGTAGCGGCGCACGTCGAGGTACCACTGGAACGCCGCCAGCGGCAGGTTGTGCTCGGCGATGCGCTGTTCGAGCTTCTCGGGTGAGGAGATGCGCTCGCTGCCGCCGATGATCTCGCCGTACCCGTCCGGCGCGATCATGTCCACGGCGAGGGCCCGCGCCGGGTCGAGAGGGTCCGGTTCCATGTAGAACGCCTTGATCGCCGCCGGGTAGCGCGTGATCAGGATCGGCTTGCCGGACTCGTCCGCGAGCGCCGTTTCCTCGTCGCCGCCGAAGTCGTCGCCGAACGTCACCGGGAACCCCTTGGCCTTGAGCTTTTCGACCGCGTCGCCGTAGTCGATGCGCGGGTACGGCCGCGCGGCCGCGGGCTCGAGCCTGGCGACGTCGCGCTCCAGCCATTCGAGTTCCTGCTTGCAGCGGTCGAGGATGCGCGCCACGAGCGTCGAGACGAACTCTTCGGCGAGCTCGAGCAGGCCGTCGAAGCGCATCCAGGCCACCTCGGGCTCGACCATCCAGAACTCCGTCAGGTGCCGGCGGGTCTTCGACTTCTCGGCGCGGAACGTCGGCCCGAAGCAGTACACCTTGCCGTGCGCGGCCGCGGCCGGTTCGAGGTAGAGCTGTCCCGACTGCGAGAGGTACGCCTTCTCGCCGAAGTAGTCGGTCTCGAACAGCGTCGAGGTCCCTTCGCACGCGGCCGGGGTGAGGATCGGCGAGTCGATGTTGACGTAGTGCCGGGTGTAGAAGAAGTCGCGGATGCCGAACGTCAGCTCGTTGCGCACCCGCATGATCGCGTGCTGGCGCTTGGAGCGCAGCCAGAGGTGGCGGTGGTTGAGCAGGAAGTCGGGGCCGTGCTCCTTGGGGGTGATCGGGTAGTCTGGGCAGAGCTGCACGATGACGATCTCTTCCACCTGCAGCTCGACGCCGCCGGGGGCCCGCGTCTCCTCCTTGACCGTGCCGGTGACCTGGAGGGACGACTCCTGGGTCACCCGTCCGGCCTCCTGCCACACGCGCTCGTCCACAGCGGGCTTGAACACCACCGATTGGAGGTAGCCGGAGCCATCGCGAACGACGAGAAAGTGCAGCTTGCCCGAGGAGCGGGCGTTATAGAGCCAACCGGATACCCTCACCCGCTCTCCGATCAGCCCTGGCAGCTCGCGAATCTCCGCGTCTCGCATCGCAAACCTCCGTCAAGCCGTGCATTGTAGCGCAAGGCGGGCCCTCGACCGCGCCGGGTTCTGCACTACAATGCGGCCGTGCCGACACACGTCGCGGGACGCCGGAGCAGCGCGGATGAGACGCACCCGTGGCGTCGGGGCGAGGCGACGCCCCGCCGCCGGCAGGGAGAGTCTGATGGCGGATGATCCGATCCGGGGAACTCGGGCGTTGGCGTTTCTTCTCATGGTGACCGGCATCCTCGCCTCGGCGTCCTGCTACCGCCTCACGGCCACGAGCATCGGTTCAATCGTCAAGGACGCGAGTCGGTACAACGGCGAGACGGTGACGGTCTGGGGCACGGTCAAGGAACGCATCGACTTGCCGCAGCTCAAGTGCTACGTCCTCGACGACGGGACCGGCACGATCGCCGTGTCCACGACCGGCCCCCTCCCCACCGTCGGCGAGAAGGTGCACACGCGCGGCCGGGTCGAGCAGGCGTTCGCGATCGGAAGCCGGAAGATCGTGGGGGTCATCGAGCCACCCAGACCGAAGCCGACCCCGATGCGGCGGCCGCCCCACGGCGCGATCCCGCCGAACTGACCGAGCCCCCCACAGCGCTCCGCTGCGTTCCGGCCGCGACCTCGCTGGGCGGGCGGGAGACGGCCGGAGCGCGATGGCCCGACACAGTCGTCGGGTGGAGAGGCCGGCCGCCCCGCGGGCGGCCTCTACGCGCGTGTGGGGCGCGACTGTCCAGCGGCGTTAGCCTCGCGGCGCCGCGGGCACGGGCGCCGGTGGGCCGGATGCGCGCCACGGCAGCCGGGTGAAGACGCCCTCCGGGCGCAGCAGGTCGCGGCAGCGCAGGAAATAGATCGTCCGCACCGGACGGCCGTCGTGCTCGACGACGAACGGCGGCTCTTCCCTCACCGATGCGAAAACCGCCGCGAGCGGCGCATCCAGGCCGGTGCGCTCGGTGACGAAGAGGAAGTCCCGTCCGCGCAGCGCCTCGGGCGGGTACCAGTAGAGCGACGCGAGGCCGTGAATGCCGCCGTGCACCCTGGCGAGCCGCGTCGCCATCCGCCCGTGCGAGAGGTACGCGTAGAGGTGGACATCGGTGTAGCTCTCGGAGGCCATCATCTCCCCCGGCTGCAGCCGGCGCTCGATCTCGGTCATGATCTCCCGGTTGGCGACGGCGGCGGCCAATTTGTCGGCGACCGTGCCGCGCACCCGGCCCACGAGCGGCCAGCGCACGTCGAGGGCGGTCGTGGCGAAGAGCACGAGCGCGACCGCCGCCAGCGAGACGGCGACGCCGAACGCGGCGCCCCACCGCACGAGCCGGCGCGGGCGCGGCGACGCGAGCGCGAGCACCAGGGCGGCAAGCACGATCCCGGGGCCGG
Organism: Acidobacteria bacterium 37-71-11; assembly: GCA_002279285.1. Taxonomy (GTDB): domain Bacteria; phylum Acidobacteriota; class Thermoanaerobaculia; order Thermoanaerobaculales; family Thermoanaerobaculaceae; genus RBG-13-68-16. The sequence continues at coordinate 5,789 of NCBR01000105.1, read as the reverse complement.
CCCAGTGCGGCGAGATGTCCTCGCGCAACGCGACGTACCCGAAGAACACGAACGGTGACACCGCCCCGACGAGCACGGCGTTCCAGGCGGGGTCGCGCCGCCGCCACGCGCGCCACCACGCCCCCGCCAGCGCGGCGAACAGCGGCGGCGACGTCAGCAATGCCACGAACGCCAGGAACTCGAGCAGGTAGACCGCCGTCAGCGGGCCGCGGTCGTGCCGCTGCTGGAGTTGGAAGGTGATGTTCACCCAGTCGTGCTCGGCGCCCCAGATCCACACCGGCGCCGTGAGCACCGCCGACAGGGCGCCGGCGAGGTACGGCACCGGCGTGCGCAGGTGCGCCCTGGCCTCGCGGCTGGCCAGGACCGGGATCAGGACCGGGAGCACCAGCACCGCGGGAAACTTGGCGAGGAAGCCGAGCGCGACCGCCACGCCGAACCCCCACCACGCGCGCCTCTCCCCCTGGGCGATCGCCACGGCGGCCCACGCCGCGCCGAGGTAGCCCGCCATCATGCCGATGTCGGTCGAGGCGTAGAACGAGCCGAAGAAGAACAGCGGCGTGGCGTGCAGGAGGAGGTACGTCCAGGCCGCCTCGCGCGGCCCGCCTCCCAGTCGCCGCGCGAGCGGCAGCAGGAACGCGCCGATCAGGAACGCCGCCAGAATCGCCGGACCCCGGACACCGAGGGCGGTCTCACCGAACACCGCCCGGAACGGGATCGGCGCGAGCATCATCAGGGGGGGCTGGTCGTACGTCGCCCAGTCGGGGTGGCGGGAGCAGTCCCAGTAGTACGCCTCGTCGCCCGAGACCGGCACGATCATCGCCAGCACCGCGTGCGCCAGCACGAACGCCAGCAGCAGCCACAGGTACCGCCGCGCCGTCCAGCCGGCGTCGGTCTCTCGACCCACGACCCACGACTCACGAACCACGGTCCTCACTCCAGGTTCGCGCACTGCTCGCGGAGCTTTTCGAGCGCGGCCTTGGCCTCGACGACGCGCTCCCCCATCCCCGCCTCGCGGCACTTCGAGCCTGCGGTGTTGACCTCGCGGAGCAGCTCCTGGAGAAGAAAATCGATCTTCTTGCCCACCGGCCCGCCCTGTGCCAGCAGGCGCTCGAAGTGGTCGAGGTGCGCCGCGAGGCGCTGCACCTCCTCGGCGACGTCGGCGCGGTCCGCGGCGACAGCCGCTTCCTGCAGCAGACGGTCCTGGCTGACCTCGGTGCCGTCCAGCAGCGACGCCAGCCGGTCCGAGAGGCGCGCCATCAGGCTGGACCGCACCTGGTCGTTGACCTCGGCGAGCCAGCCGCGGAACGAGGTCAGCAGTGCGATCTCCCCGGCGACCTGCGGCAGCAGCGCGGCCGCCTCGCGCTCCCGCACCGCCACCAGGCCGTCGCGCGCCTGTCCGACGAGCGCGAGGAGCGCCTGTTGTTCCTCGGGAGTCAGGCCCAGCTCCCCGCCCCCCTCGGCAAACCCCGGGAGCGCCAGCAGGTCGCGCAGCTCGAGCGGCGCGAGCTCGATCCCGGCGGGGCGCTGCGCCAGGGCCGCGAGCAGCAACTCGGCGACCTCCCAGTGCAGCACGAGGCCGGCGGACGCGCGGGCCAGGAGGGCGAGGTCGACGGTGACCTGCACGCGCCCGCGCGCCAGACCCGCCGCCAGCACCGGGCGGACGGCCGCCTCCAGCTCTGCGGTCTCGACCCGCGGGTGCGTGCGCAGGGCGACCTCCAGGAAACGAGAGTTGACCGAGGTGAGCCGCACCTCGGCGCGCAGGCGCTGCGAAAGCTCCCCGCCGGCCTGCCCGAACCCGGTCATGCTGCGCAGCGTCCCAGCCATCGGCTCCCCCTTCGCGTGTCGTCGCAGGCTACATGTAGAGGCCGCCGGAGACGTTGATCACCTCGCCGGTGATGTACGACCCGGCGGGCCCCGCGAGGAACAGCACGACCGCCGCAATGTCCTCCGGGGTGCCGAGGCGCGGGATCGCGAGGTTCGCCATCAGCGCCTTCTTCTGCTCGTCGTTGAGCTTGTCGGTCATCGGGGTCTGGATGTACCCGGGCGCGATGGCGTTGGCGGTGATGTTGCGGCTGCCGAGCTCGCGCGCCAGCGACTTGGTGAGGCCGATGATCCCCGCCTTGGACGCCGAGTAGTTGGCCTGGCCGGGGTTGCCCATCAGGCCGACGACCGAGGAGATGCTGATGATCCGCCCCTCGCGCTGCTTGACCATGACCTTGACGGCCGGCTGCGTCACGTTGAAGACGCCGTCGAGGTTGACGGAGAGCACCTTGCGCCACGACTCCGGCTTCATGCGCATGAACAGGCCGTCGTCGGTGATGCCGGCGTTGTTGAGCAGGATGTGCAGGCCGCCCAGCTCCGCGGCGACCTCCTCGACCACCCGCTGACACCACTCGGGGTCGGTGACGTTGAGCGGCTTGACGACCGCCTTGCCGCCCTTGGCCACGATGTCGTCCGCCACCGCCTGGGTCGGGTCGGTCGGCAGCGACGTGCACACGACCACGGCGCCCTCGCGGGCGAGCGCCCGGGCGCACGCGGCGCCGATCCCGGTCGCCGCCCCCGTCACCAATGCCACTTTCCCCTGCAAGGTTCCAGACATCGTCCCCTCCCAAACGGCTCATCGTTGATAGTCTAAGGTAGAAGGGAAAAGGCAGAAGGGAGAGGAACGACAACGCCCGCTTTCCGTCTTCCGTCTTCCGTCTTCCCTCTTCCGTCTACCGTCTTCCCTCTCAACTCTTAACTCTTGACTCTTGACTCTCCGCCGAGATACGCCTCGACCTGGTCGGCGGTGCCGGCCTGGATGGTAACAGCCGGGCGGGCGATCCGGCGGATGAGGCCCGAGAGCACGCTCCCCGGCCCGACCTCGACGAACGTGTCGAACCCGTCGGCGACCATGCGCTCGACCAGCTCGACCCAGCGCACCGGCGCGTCTACCTGCCGGACGAGTCCGTCTCGCACCGCGCCGCCGTCCGTCACCGGCGCCGCATCGACGTTGTTGTAGAGCGGCACCGAAAGCCCCGTGAAGGGGAGCGCCGCCAGCACCGGCACGAGCCCTTCGCGCGCAGCCGCCATCAGCGGCGAGTGGAACGGCGCCGAGACCGGCAGCGACACCACGCGCTTGGCGCCGCGCGCGGCGAGGAGCGCCCCGGCGCGCGTCACCGCGCCGGCGTGGCCGGCGATCACGGTCTGCTCCGGGGCGTTGAAGTTGGCCGCCACGACGCTCTCGCCGCCGGCGCTCGCCTCCCGGCAGCACGCCTCGACCAGGTCGCGGGCGGGCCCGAGCACGGCCGACATCGCACCGGCGCCGACCGGCGCCGCCTCCTGCATGAGCTGGCCGCGCCGCCGCACGGTGCGCACCAGGTCCTCGATCCCGAGCCCTCCCGCGGCGCCGATCGCGCTGTACTCGCCGAGGGAGTGCCCGGCCACCCCGTCGAACTTCGATCCGCGCGCCTGCAGGACCGCGAACGCGGCCAGCGAAACGGTCAGGATCGCAGGCTGGGTGTTGGCGGTGAGTCGGAGCTGCTCGTCGGGGCCCGCGAAGCAAATCTCAGAGAGGGACTCGCCGAGCGCGGCGTCGGCGCGGTCGAACACGGCCCGCGCCTCGGGGTACCTCGCCGCGAGGTCGTTCCCCATCCCCACGAACTGGCTGCCCTGGCCAGGAAAGACGAAGGCGGTCTTCCCAGGTGAGCCCGCCGCCGAACGCCGCCAGCAGCACGAGGTCACCGCGCTTGAGGACGCCGCGGTCGATCGCCTCGCGCATCGCGAGCGGGATCGAGGCCGACGAGGTGTTGCCGACGTGTTCCAGGTTCAGGTAGGTCTTTTCGGGCGGGAGCCCGAGCCGCTCCCCGACCGCGGCGATGATGCGCAGGTTGGCCTGGTGCGGGATGAACAGGTCCACCTTGTCGGCCGCCACGCCGGCGCCGGCGAGCACCTCCTGGCAGACTTCCGTGATCGACCGGACCGCCACCTTGAACGTCTCGTTGCCGCGCATCTTGATGAACGGCAGCCGGGCGTCGATGTGCTCCTTGACGTTGGGAGGGTACTTGCTGCCGCCGCCGGGCATCTGGATGAAATCCGCGTACGTGCCGTCGGTGTGCAACGCGGAGCGCAGGATCCCCTCGCCGGCCGGAGCGGCCTGGAGCACCGCCGCGCCGGCGCCGTCGCCGAACAGGATGCAGGTCGCGCGGTCGGTGTAGTCGGTGTAACGGGAGAGGGTCTCGGCGCCGATGACCATCGCCGTCTTCACCTCGCCCGTGATGATGAACTGGCGCGCGACGTGCATCGCGTACAGGAACCCCGAGCAGGCGGCCGCAATGTCGAAGCACGTCGCGTTCTTGATCCCGAGCGCCGGCTGGATGATCGCGGAGGTCGCCGGGATTGGCTGCTCGACGGTGGCCGTGGCGAGCACGAGCAGCTCGATCTCCTCGGGCTCGACGCCGGCGTCCGCCATGGCGCGCTTGCCCGCCTCGACGGCGATCGTGGCGACGCTCTCGCCCTCGCTCACCACGTGGCGCTCGCGGATGCCGGTGCGCGAGACGATCCACTCGTCCGAGGTGTCCACCATCCTCTCGAAGTCCTTGTTGGTCAAAATCTTGTCGGGCAGACAAGTGCCCAAACCTGCGATGCGCGCGGTCAGCGCGTGTCGGTCATGCACGTTGGACCCCCTCCGATGCGTTGCGGGCGTGAAGCTCGCCGATCTTGGCTTCGATGTGGCCGACGACTCCGCGCGAGGCATAGCTGTGGGCGAGGCGGATGGCGTTCCTGATCGCCTTCGCGCTCGAGCGCCCGTGGCCCACCAGGCACGCCCCGCGCACGCCGAGCAGCGGCGCCCCCCCGTACTCGGCGTAGTCCGCCTTGCGCTTGAGGGCCGTGAGCACGCCTTTCGCCAGCAACATGCCGACCGCCGACTTCGCCGAGCGCTTCGCCTCGCTGCGCAGCAAGGCGTAGATCATCTCGCCCAACCCCTCGGAGACCTTGAGCACGACGTTGCCCACGAAACCGTCGCAGACCACCACGTCCACGCTGCCGTTGTAGATGTCGCGACCCTCGACGTTGCCGACGAAGTTCAACCCGGCATCGGCGAGCAGGCGGTAGGCTTCGACCGTCACGCGGTCGCCCTTGCCCTCCTCCTCGCCGACGGAGAGCAGGCCGACGCGGGGGTTCGACACCCCCAGCACGGCCTGCGAGTAGAAGTGGCCCATGACGGCGAACTGCTCGAGGTTCTGCGGTTTGCAGTCGACGTTCGCGCCGACGTCGAGGATCAGGGTCTCGCGCGCGAGTCCGGGCACAGGTGTGGCGAGCGCCGGGCGCTCCACCCCTGGGATCGTGCCGATGATCAGCTTGGCGGCGACCATCGCCGCGCCGGAGTTGCCGGCGGTCACGAACGCGCACGCCTGGCCGTCGCGGACGAGCCGAGCCGCCTCCGCCATCGAGGAGTCGCGCTTGCCGCGGACCGGCGCGGTCGGCGGATCGTCCATCGCCACCACTTCGGCGGCGTCCACGATCTCCAGGCCGTTCGGGACGCCGCCGGCTTGCGCCAGCTGGCGGCGCAGCACGGCCTCGCGCCCCACCAGGAGGACCCGCACCCCGAACTGTCGCACCGCCTCGACCGCGCCCGCCACCGTTGCCGCCGGGGCGTGATCCCCCCCCATCGCGTCCAGGGCTACCGCACCCGAAACCGCCTTGGTCATACCGCGGCCTGGGTCAGGCGATCTCCTCGACGTGCAGGACCTGACGGCCCTCGTACATGCCGCAGTGCTGGCACACGCGGTGCGGCTGCTTCGGCTGGA
>NCBR01000306.1 GCA_002279285.1 Acidobacteria bacterium 37-71-11 | reverse complement strand
ATGCAAGGCCACGTGGACCACCCCACCTACCGGCGGGTGTGCACCGGCACCACCGGCCACGCCGAGACCGTGAAGGTGATCTTCGACCCCACCAGAATCACGTACCGGCGGCTGCTCGAGGCGTTCTTCACGATGCACGACCCGACGCAGCTCGACCGTCAGGGCCCGGACTCCGGCAACCAGTACCGTTCCGGGATCTGGTACGTCAACGACGAGCAGAAGCGGGAGGCGGAGGCCTACATCGCCGAGCTCGCGGCCTCGGGCCGGTACGGGAACCGCAAGATCGTCACCCAGGTGGAGCCCGCCAAGACGTTCTGGCCCGCCGAGGAGTACCACCAGGAGTACATCGCGAAGAACGGCGCCGCCTGTCACGTCAAGGACCCGTGGTAGGGCGCAGGCCAACCCGCGCACGCTCGATCCCGGCCTTGGCCGGGTAGCCGCAGCGGCGCGCGCGTCCAGCCGTGCGAGAATCGCGGTGGTGGGAACGGCAATCTCGATCGCGGACGTGCGGCGGGCGCTGGGGGCTCCGCACCAGCCGGCGCGGATGAAGGCGCCGCCCGGACAAACGGCCGCCGTTGCGGCCGTGCTGCGCGAAACCGGCGGCGCGGTCGAACTGCTGTTCATCGTGCGCGCGGAACATCCTCGCGACCCGTGGTCCGGCCACGTCGCGTTCCCCGGCGGCCGCGTGGATCCCACCGACGCGGACGCACTCGCCACGGCCGTGCGCGAGACCAGCGAGGAGCTGGCGCTCGACCTCGAACGCGACGCCGCCCTCCTGGGCGCCCTCCCCGCTGTCCGCACCCACCTGCAGCACGGCCCCGGCCCGCTCTGGGTCGCGCCGTTCGTCTTCCAGCTCCTGGTTGCGCCGGGGCTCGTCCCTAACGAGGAGGTCCAGGAGGCACTCTGGGTGCCGCTCGAGTTCCTGGCGGATGCCGGCAACCGCGGCCGCTTTCTCTGGGACGGCCCCATCCCCTCGATCCAGATGCCGTGCGTCCGCTATGACGGGCGGCTGATCTGGGGCCTGACCCTGCGCATCGTCGATCTGCTGTTGTCGCTTGCCGGGGTCTGACGGACGCGCTAGCCTGCCGGCAGCACTGGAGGCCCCCCATGCTCACCAGGACGATGCTTCCCGACGCGGTGCGGACGCTGCAGGACGAGGCCCGCGCGTTTGCCGCGAGCGTGCCGCGGCAGCTGCTCCTCGACATGGACGCCGACCGCGTGCGCTTCCCGCGCGAGTTCCTCCAGGAAGCCGGGCGCCGCAACCTGCTCGGCTTACGCTTCGACCCCGCCTGGGGCGGCCGCGGTCTGCCGTGGACGACGGAGATGGTCGCGCTCGAGGAGCTGGGCGTGCTCGGCACCGCCCTCCCCTGCCTGTGGTCGCTGGTCTCGATCGTGGGCGAGGCGATCGCCGCCTTTGGCAACGACGAGCAGAAGCGCCGCTTCCTCGCGCCGATGCTGCGCGGCGAGGTGGCCGCCGCCGAGGCGCTCACCGAGCCGCGCGGAGGCTCCGATTTCTTCGCCGCGACGACCACAGCCCGGCGCGAGGGCGACACATTCTTCCTCAGCGGCCAGAAGCGCTTCGTGGTCGGAGCCGAGGGCGCCGACGTCATCCTCGTCTACGGCCGCGTCGAGGGGATCGCGGACCCCAAGCGCGCCATGACCGCGTTCCTCCTCGAGCGCGGCGACGGCGTCGAGGTGCACCACGTGTACGGCCTGATGGGAACCCGCGGCGGCGGCACCGGCCGACTGGTGTTCAAGGACGCACCCGTCCCGCTCGCCAACGTCCTCGGCGGCGAGGCCGGCGTGGGTCAGGGCACCGAGGTCTTCCACCGCATGATGATCCCGGAGCGGCTCACCTCGGCCGGGGGTGCGGTCGGCATGGGCCGCGCCGCGTTCGAGATCGCCGCCCGCTACGCCGACCGCCGGCACGCGTTCGGCGAGAAGATCCGCCGCTTCGAGGGGGTGAGCTTCAAGATCGCGGAGAGCCTGACGCTGATGGACGCCGCGCGCGCCCTCAACCACGGCGCCGCGCGCGCCGTCGACGTCGGCGAAGAGGCGGGCACGGTGCGCCGCCTGGTCTCCGAGGCGAAGAAGTTCGCCACCGAGTCGGCGTGGACGGTCGTCAACCATGCGATGCAGGTCCTGGGCGGCATCGGCTACACCGACATCTACCCGGTCGAGCGCCTGCTGCGTGACACCCGCCTGATCACGATCTGGACCGGCACCAACGAGATCATGGACCTGGTCATCCAGCACGAGTTCTACCGCCAGTTCCTCGCCGCGAAGGCCTCCGGCCGCGACGTGGAAGCCGACGCCGCCGGCTCCGCCCTCCCCGACGAGAAGGTCTACAACGAGCCCGAGTGATGCCAACTCACCGCCCCTCGTAGAGAAATGACCGCCACTACGAGGAGGCCAAGGTGCCTCGCGCGTGCGTGTGATCCTCTTCTCTTCACTGCGTGACGCTGTCTTGTTTTGCCCCGCGGGCCGTTTTGCCCCGCGGGCTGCGGCCGTGTCGCTCGGGCGGCGCATCGAGCGCCGCCCTCCGACCCGCCTGCGCGTGCGACCGAGCTGGCCAGATCGGCGGGCAGAGCCTCGCTGTCCCCCGCCGCCGCGTTGCGCCGGCGGGGTCAGCGTTTCCACCCGTCGCTCTGGCCGCTCGGGGCCCGCACGCTCCGGCGCCATCGGCCTACGCCCGCTGGGCGGTCTTGGCCACCCACCCCCCCGCCAGGCGGAGACCCCGCCGTCGGCTCTGGATCGTGTCAGGCATTTGGTCCTTGAGCAGGACCTCCGACTCGTGGGCGGGGGGTGTCGTTGATCCGCCGGTGCCGCGGGTGGCCATTGGCTCCTGCGCCCGCGGGTCCCGGACGGGCGAGCCGCGCCGGGGTGTCGATGGCT
>NCBR01000104.1 GCA_002279285.1 Acidobacteria bacterium 37-71-11 | reverse complement strand
CCCGTCGATCTGGCCAGCTCGGTCGCACGCGCAGGCGGGTCGGAGGGCGGCGCTCGATGCGCCGCCCGAGCGACACGGCCGCAGCCCGCGGGGCAAAACAAAATAGGCCTCACGCAGTGAAAAAGAGAATCAGGGCCACCCGCGGGACCAGCGTAGCGAGAGCTGCCACGCAGTGGTTGATGTCAAAGTGGTGTCAGAGACCGAGGCGGCGGCGCCAGGGGCGGGTGCGCTCCTTGACCCCCTGCGTGACCCCGCGCCAGGCAAGCCGCGCGGCGTAGAGGCGGCGCAGCCTGGACGGGTCGAGGCCGCGCGCCCGGCAGTACCCCTCGAGCACCTCGCCGCCGTCGTTGAGCCGGAGCTGCACCAGGTTGGCGACACCGGCACGCACGCCGATGCGGGCAAAGCGCATCCGGTTGATGTCCACGAGCTGGAAGCAGACCCCACCGGGGCGGTCGCGGTCCGGCACCAGCAGAACGTTGCCCGACGTGAGGTCGCGGTGGACGACCCCCAGCTCGTGGAGGCGGCCGACGAACTCGCCGAGCAGTCCCAGCAAAAGGCTGCGGTCGGGAGCGCCGGGCACGCGCAGCTCGCGCGCCTCGCGGAACTCGGGGAGGTACGCCGAGCAGAAGTACGACGCGGCCGGCCAACCGTCGCGGCGGACCTCGACCGCGGCGAGCGGCTGCGGCGTTCCGATCCCGAGGGCTTCGAGACGGAGAGCGTGATCGAAGGCGCGCACGGCCTTGGTCGCCCGCAGGCGGTACACGAGGCGCTTGCCCGGACTGGCCACCGGGAAGCGCTTGACGGCCACCTCCTCCCCCTCGACCAGATCGCGGAAGATGACGTTCCTCCCCCGGTAGATGACGGCGTGCGGCGGGACCGCGCGGGTGCGGTCCTCGAGGCGTTCGCACCAGGCGCGCCGTTGCGGTTCATCCCACCCGGCGGCGAGTCGTACGACGTTCGTTACGAGCCCAGTCACGACGATATCTTACGGCAGCGGGTCCGACCCGGTCTCGGCACCCGCGTCAGTCGCGGGCGGTGCGGTCCTCGTCGCGAGCGGCGCGCGCCCCGGCGGCCACGTCGACGCGGGTAAGGGCAAGGACGCCGAGGACGAAGAAGACCTCCACCGACAGGATGCTGGCGCGGGGGTTGCTCGTGAGTTCCCCGACAACGCCGAAGAGCAGCGGCCCGAGGATGCCGGCGAACTTCTCCGAGAAGGCGTACAGGCCGAAGAACTCGCCGGACTTCGCCCGCGGCGACAGCTCGGCGTATAGCGCCCGCGAGAGCGCCTGGGTGCCGCCCTGGACGGCGCCGACGAGGACGCCGATCATGAAGAACTCGGCTTGGGTGCGCAGGACGAACCCCCACAGCGGCACGATCGCGTACACCGCCAGTCCGAGGATGATCGCTCGCTTGCCGTCGAGCGTTCGCGCGAACCGGCCGAACAGGCGCTCGCCGGCCGCCAGCGCGACCACGGCGCCGAGGAGTTGGTCCGCGGCCAGCAGCGCGAGGGTCGCGAGGACGGTCAACCCCCCGTGAACGTTGGCGAACGCCCCCAGTGCCGGCACCGTCACCGCCGTCCACAGCACCATCGCGACCGCGCGACCGCGCCACGCGGTGCCGGGGTGGGGGATGCGGCCGAACGCGAGCGCGTACGGGAACGCGACGAACTGGGTCAGGAGCAGCGTGCCGATCAGCGCGGCCGTGGGGAGACCGAGGGCGGCGCCGTACGCGGTCGCGAGCAGGACGATGGCGCCGATCCCCTCCATGTACAGCCAGAACGCGATCAGCATCGCGAACAGGTCGCGGTGGCCGCGGACGTCGCGGAGCGTGCGGGCGAGGCGGGCGCCGGCGTCGCGCAGCGTGTGGCCGGACGCCCCGCCCGCCGCCGGCAGCGCCGGCGGCTCGGGCACCTCGACCGCGAGCGGAATTGCGAACCCCAGCCACCACACCCCGACCGCGACGAATGCGATGCGCACCGCGGCGCTGCCGTCGAGGCCGATCCGGCCCGCGCCAAGGTAGAGCGCGGTCGCCAGGGCGAGCAGCACGCCGCCCCCTACGTACCCCATGGCGTAGCCGAGGGCGGAGGCGCGGTTCGTGTCGCCGGGGCGCGCGACGTGCGGCAGCAGCGAGCTGTTGAGGCCAAACGCGATGTTGACCGTGACCTGGGCGGCCATGTAGAGCCCGAGCGCCAACGCCCAGCGCCCGGCCGAGGCGGTGGCCATTGCGGTGGCGAACGCCGCTCCGAGTGCAGTGGCGACCAGGAGCAGGCGCTTGCGCCGCCCGGTCAGGTCGGCGATCGTGCCGACCAGTGGGGCGAGGACCGCCACCACGAGCAGCGCGAGCGAGGTGGCCACGGCGTAGACGTTGGCGGCGGTATTGCGGGCGAGCGCCGCCGTCACGGCGGAGGCGCTCCCGACGAGGAACGCCGGGGCTGCAAGCGCCACGAAGTAGGGCGGGAAGAACGTCGTCGCGGTGACCGTGATGAAGCCGTGGTTGGCCCAGTCGTACAGCGCCCAAGCGCGCACCCGGCGCCGGTACCCCCGCTCCAAAGCGTCGCCGGCCATCGGTTCCGATCGTACCGTACCCGCCCCCCGGCCCCCGCCCCCCGCCCGGCGGCGTGGCGGAGCGTGGGCCAGGCCGAGAGGCGTACGATCACGGGCTGAAGCCCTCGGGACGCCCGCACGGCGGCGGGCGGCGCCTGGGCGCGTGGAGGATCGCATCCGGATGCGCAGCGCACGCTCGACAGCGGTCATCGAGGGGCTCTTCGCGGTGCTCGTGTGGGGCGCGTCGTTCATCGCCACCAAGATCGCCCTCGCCGAGGTCTCGCCCGTGACCGTCGTGTGGCTGCGGTTCGCCATGGGCGTGGTGGTGCTCGGCGTCGCCGTGGCGCTGCGCGGGCAGTTCGCGCTGGTCTCCTGGCGCGAGCTGGGGCTCTTCGCGACGCTCGGCCTGATCGGGATCACGTTTCACCAGTGGCTGCAGTCCACCGCGCTCGTGACCTCGCGGGCCAGCACCAGCGGGTGGATCGTCGCCTCCACGCCGATCTTCATGGCGCTCCTCGGCTGGCTCGTGCTCAAGGAGAGGCTTAACGCCGCCCGCGTCGCCGGGATCGCGCTGGCCGCGGTCGGGGTCGTGCTGGTCGTGACGCGGGGCGATCCTGCCATCCTGCTGCACGGCCAGTTCGGGGCGCCCGGGGACGTCCTGATCCTGGTGTCGGCGCCGAACTGGGCGGTCTTCTCCGTGCTCTCCCGGCGCGCGCTGCGTTTCCACCCGGCGGCGCGGATGATGGCGTACGTGATGGGGTTCGGCTGGCTCTTCTCCTCGGTGCTCCTCGCGGCCGGACCCGGTCTCTCCGAGGTGCCCCACCTCTCGCCGCGCGGCTGGGGCGCGATCGTCTTCCTCGGCATCGCCTGCTCGGGTCTCGCCTATATCGCGTGGTACGACGCGCTGCAGCGCATGCCGGCATCCGAGGCCGGAGCGCTGCTCTACCTCGAGCCGCTGGTGGCGATGGCGGTGGCGGCGGCCGTGCTGGGCGAGCGGATCACCGCCGCGACCGTGGCGGGGGGCGCGGTGATCCTGCTCGGCGTCTGGCTCGTCAACCGCTCGCCGGGTGCGGCGGCCCGGGACGCCGTCGCGGTCGGCCCCGGCGAGGAGTGACCCCACCTTCACGTCACGCATCGCCTTCTTTTGCCCCGCGGGCTGCGGCCGTGTCGCTCGGGCGGCGCATCGAGCGCCGCCCTCCGACCCGCCTGCGCGTGCGACCGAGCTGGCCAGATCGGCTGGCGGAGCCTCGCCGTTTCCTTCGCTTCGCTCAGGACCGGCGTTTCCACCCGCCGCTCTGGCCGCTCGGGACCCGCACGCTCCGGCCCAATCGGCCTTCGCCCGCTGGGCGGTCTTGGCCACCCACCCCCCCACTCAGCGGAAACCGTGCTGTACTTCCTTCCCTTCGCCAGAACTTTCGGCTTCTAGCAGTGCTTCCGAGTGGTGGGCGGGGGGCATTCAATCCGCCCCTCGGGCGAAGCGGCTATTGCTCCGGAGGCAGCGGGGCCCCAGCGCGCGCATCGCCGCCGGGAGACGCTGGCCCTGAGCGCAGCGAAGGAAACAGCGAGGGACCCGGCGGCGAGGCGCGCAACTGGGTCGCGGCCGGAGGAGCTTCGGGCCGCAGCAAGCGGGGGCGAGCAAGGCCCGAACGCCGCTTCACCCGAGGGGCAAGCAAGAGACCACGCAGTGGAAGGAGATCAAACCGCCCGAGCGACACGGCCGCAGCCCGCGGGGCAAAAGAAAGACAGCCTCACGCAGTGAAAAGGAAGATCAACGCCACCCGTGGGACCGGCAGAGCGAGAGGCTCTACGACGGGCAGGGATTGGGCGTGAGCGGCGCGCGCGCTCAGTAGCGCCGGAACATGCGCTGGATCTCGCGCGTGTCGGTGGTGCGCGTGAGCGCGAGGGCGAGCAGGATGCGGGCCTTCTGCGGCGAGAGGTTGTCTGCCACGACGAAATCGAGGGCGTCGTCATCAGCCTCGCCGTCGCGGACCACGGGCCCTCCAGGGATGCGGCTGGCACGCACGACGATGATGCCTCGCTTGCGCGCCTCGACCAGCGCAGCCTTCGCCTCGAGGGAGAGGCTGCCGTCGCCGACCCCGGCGTTGACGATCCCCTTGACGCCCGCGGCCACCAGGGCGTCGATCGCCACGCGGCCCGAGCCGGCGTAGGCGAGGGCGATCCCCACGTTTGGCAGCTCCTTGAGGTTGCTGACGTCGAACTCCGTGGCGGTGGTGTGGGCGCGCGTCGTGGTGCGATAGAACACGGGCCGGCCGCGCTCCATCACGCCGAGGATGCCGAGCTCGGGCGAACGGAAGGTGTCGAGGGCGACGGTGCTCGTCTTGGTGACGTCGCGCGCCGCGTCGATCCGGTCGTTCATGCACACCATGACACCGCGGCCGGCCGCGTCCGGGCTTGCCGCCAGCGCCACCGCGTTGAACAGGTTCATCGGACCGTCGGCGGAGATCGCCGTCGCCGGCCGCATCGCGCCGACCAGGACGACCGGTTTGGCGCTCTTGACCACGAGGTCGAGGAAGTACGCCGTCTCCTCCAGGGTGTCGGTGCCGTGCGTGATCACCACGCCGGCCACGTCGTCGCGGGCGAGCAGCTCGTTGACGCGGCGGGCGAGGATCAGCCAGTGCGCCGGCGTCATGTTCTCGCTGGCGATCTGGAACACCTGCTCGCCGCTGACGCGGGCGACCTTGGCGAGTTCGGGCACGGCCGCGATCAGCGCCTCGACGCCGATCGTCGCCGCCTTGTACCCCACGGTTGCAGTGGATGTGGCGGCGGTGCCGGCGATCGTGCCGCCGGTGGCCAGGATCGTCACGTGCGGCAGCGGCGCCGGCTGCGGCGTCGCGGCCGCCGCGGCGAGCGCCAGTGTGAGGAAGGCAGTGACAAGAGCGGGGTGGCGTCGGGTCGTCATAAGGGACCTCCTCCGGATCCGGCGTCAGCGTAGCAGGTGCGGCCTCTGGCCCTGCAGCCCCCTTGTGCCGCAGTACGAATTGGAATACTGTGTCTCACTCGCGCCTTTTTCGGCGGTGCGGGGGCTTCCTCGGGAGGGTGCGGTGCAAGGTGGGTCGCTGAACTGGTGGAACGGTGCGCGCGGGCGGCTGGCGCCGCTCGCCTCTGTGTCCCCGGCCGCGGCCGGCGTGCCGGCCCTCGACCGGCGCCTGCGCGCGGGGCTCTGGCTGTTGCTCGTGGTGTTTTCCCTGTCGGGCGTCTTCGGCCACTCCCTGTGGGGGGGCAACGACACCCGCGAGGGCGGGATGATCTGGGACATGGTGCGGCACGGCACCCTGGTAACCCCGACGATCGACGGCCGCCCGTTCCTCGAGAAGCCGCCGCTGCTGCACTGGACCGGCGTGGCGATCTGCAGCGTCGCCGGCCGCGTCACCGAGGGGCTGGTGCGGCTCCCCGCGGCGCTCTACGGTCTCGGAACGCTCGCGCTCCTCGTGCTGTTCGTGCGCGGACCGCGCGCGGCGGGCGGCTTCGACCGCGGCCGCGAGATCGCGGCGTGGGGGGCGGCGTTCCTGTGCGGGACTGCGATCGAGTTCCAGGAATACGCGCGCATCGTCCTCACCGACATGGCGCTCGTATTCATGGTGACGCTGTCGCTGGTCACCTTCTGGCGCGCCTACCAGCGCCCCGGCGCTGCCCGCTGGTTCGCCTACCTGCTCGCGGCATCGGCCTCGTTCTACGCCAAGGGACTGGTCGGTCCCGCCCTGATCTGGTCGTCCGTGGGGATCTTCCTGCTCTGGAAGCGGCGCTTCCGACTGCTCGCCGGCCTCGCGGCCGCGTACGTCCCGGTCTTCCTGTTGGCCGTCGTTCCCTGGGTGCTGGCACTCGACCGATTCGGCGGCATGGCGGCGCTCCGGTTCGTCTTCTGGGACAACCAGATCGGGCGGTTCTTCAACTTCGGCGACCGGAGCCTGCCGCACGACCCGTTCTTCATCAACAAGGAGCGGTGGTACTACTACCTCGTTCACCTGCCGGTCTACCTAGCGCCGTGGACGCTCTTGCTTGTCCCTGCCGCGATCGCATGGGTGCGCCGATCCTCGCCGTTCCGCACCTCGTTCCACGCGTTCGTCGCGAGCGCGGTTGCGGGGATGGCGCTGGTGCTGCAGGCGTCCTCAGCCAAGGTCGCGAGCTACGCCCTCCCGGTGTACCCGTTCCTCTTCGCGGCGGTGGCACTCTGGCTGGCAGAGTTGCTCGCGCGCGGACGGCCGACGTGGCTCGAACGCTGGAGCATCCGCACCACCGCGGCGGTCGTCGGCCTGGTCCTCGGCCTCGTGCCGGCGGTGTTCATCGCCGGGACGTTCGTCCGCCCTGACCTGTTTCGGGTCGGGGGCCGGAAGGAAACGGCCGCGGGTTTCGTCCTCGCAGTCGTCGTGCTGACGCTTCTGGCTGCCGCCGCGCTCGTGCTCGTGCGTTTGCTGCGCTCGCCGGCCCGCCCCCTGGTGTGCGCGGCGGGGCCGGCCTCCTACGCGCTGATTATGATCGTGGCGCTCCAGCTCGTCACGCCGGCCATCGACCGCCACCGCTCCTACCGGCCGATCGCGGCGCTCGCCGCCGACGAGCTGGGCCATGGGGTGACCGTGGCGCTCGGCACCCAGGAGTACCGCGACGTCGGCGCATTCACCTTCTACCTCGACCGCCGGTTGCCGCTGCTCCCCACCGGCGGTGGCGTGGCCTCGTTCCTGCAGTTTCCCGAGCCGCGGGCCGTCATCGTCCCGCGGGACGAGTTGCCGGCGCTCGAGGTGCGCCTTGCCGGCGTTCCGCACGGCCGGCTGTCGGCCGGAGCGCCGGGCACGCTCTCTCGCGCCTGGGTGATCCTGGTCAACGGCGCCGAGCAGGTCGCAACAGGGCGCGCACCGGCGGGCAGGGAAGGCGGCGCGGTCCTGGCGCAGGGGCCTGGGCGCCAGGGGCGGGTGTGGGTCGATGGGGGTGGGGGTCTCAAGGCACCCGTGGGGTGGGGCGCGAGGCCCGGCCCGCGCCGGGCTCCGAAGCGCTACTGAGCCCCGACTCGCTCACGGCATCAAGGTCAAATCACGAAACGGCGGCGACCGCACCGGCAACGGCGGCTTCGAGGGCGCGGCGATCCTTGGCGGACACGTCGAGGAACTCGACCCCCACTTCCACCGTTCCGCCCTGAGCGACGGTCTCCCAGACCACCCGGCCCTGCGCCTTGATCACCCTGGAAGGGAGCGAGATCAACAGCTCGACGGCGGTGCCGACGCCGAGCGATTCGTGGTGGACGAACATGCAACCGCCGCCGCCCACCATCCGCGTCTTGGCGAGCGTCTCCGAGCTCTCGTCACCGAGCTTCTTGACGAGGACGGCCTTCTCGGCTGGAACCCGAGGAAAGCGGCGCTGCTCCTGTGAGTTCTTGGCCATCGGCTCACCCCCACGCGCACCCACCGTGGCTTAATCTATCAGCGCGGCGGTCGCAGTTCAAGGTTGTCCGGCGAGATCGTCCCGCGCGCGGCGAGCTTGTGTGCAGCTGGTACAATCGGGTTCTCCGGGCCGGAACGGCTTGGAGACGGACGGCCACCGATGACATCGCCCCCCGCTGAGAAGTTCCCCAAGGTCTTCTGGACCGCCAACGTCACCGAGCTCTTCGAGCGCGCCGCCTACTACTCGATGGCCAGCTTTGTCGTCATCTATTTGGGCCAGCTCGGGTTCGGCGACTACTGGCCGTCGTTCCTCAACTCCACGGTGCTGTGGGGCCTCGTCTACTTCCTCCCCATCCTCTCCGGCACGATCGCCGACCAGGTGGGGTTCCGGCGCTCGCTGCTCGCGGCGTTTGTCCTGCTCGCCTGCGGCTATTTCCTGATGGGCTACCCGGTGTGGTTCGGCGGCAGCAGCCTCGTTCCCACCATCGAGAAGGAGGTGACGGCCAGTTCCCGCGATGTGCTCGTCATCGTTGCCGCAATCCTGCTGATCGGCGTCGGCGGCTCGATCGTCAAGCCGTGCATCTCGGGCACCATCCAGAAGACCTCCGGCGCCCGCGCCACCCTCGGTTTCGCCATCTTCTACATGGTGATCAACATCGGGTCACTGTTCGGGCGCGGCACGGCGTTCGTCGTGCGCAGCGGCTCGAGCGTCACGACGATCCTGGCGGTGGTCGGGGTCTGCGCGCTGGGCGCGCTGGGTCTCATCCTCCTCGTCCGGGCAACCACGAGTCCGGGGAAGGAGAAAGGGAGCGTCTGGGCGAGCACGGCGGGGTTCACCATGATCGTCGCTGCGGCCGCGGCCGCCGTGTCGTGGCTGTTCCGCAGCGATGCCCCGGCCCGCGCCGCCGCGGACCCCGCCGGCCTCTCCTACATCTTCGCGGTGGCGACCGTGGCGGCCGCCGGGGCGTTCTTCGTGGTCCTCTTCTTCTACCGCGACCATGAGGCGAGCGCCCCCGCGGCAGGGCCGGCCAAGCCCAAGCGGTCGCCGGGCCGCATCCTGCTCGACATGGTCCTGGTGCTCCGGAGCGGGCGCTTCGCGCTGTTCCTCGCCGTCATGACAGGGTTCTTCTTCCTCTACAACCAGGTCTACAACGTGCTGCCGCTGTACGCGAAGCGGGTGGTCGAGACCAACCCCGCGATGGACCTCTACACCGCCGCCAACCCGCTGGTGATCGTCTGCTTCCAGCTCCTCATCTCGAAGCTCTTCGGCAGGGTGCGCCCGATCCGCTCGATGGTCGTAGGCACGGTGATCATCGGCTTCGCCATGCTCATCAACCTGGCGCCGATCTTTCTCCCCGGAGGCCCGCGGGTGAGTGTGCTGAGCTGGCTCCCGGTCGCCTCGGTGTTCCTCATCCTGACCGTCGGCCTGATCGCGCTCGGCGAGCTGTTCACCTCGCCGCGGATGTACGAATACATCGGCGCGCTCGCGCCCAAGGGGCAGGAAGGGCTCTTCCTCGGCTACGCCAACCTGCCGCTCGCCCTCGGGGCGATCCTCGGCGGCCCGGTGGGCGCGTTCATCTTCAACGGGATCATGGCCAAGGGCGCCACCAAGCGCCCCGACGGGCTGCTCGAGCTCGACCCCACGAACAACGCGCTCGGCTGGCTCATCCTGATGGCGATCGGGCTGGTCTCGGCCGCCTCGCTCTGGCTGTTCAACCGCTGGCTCGAGAAGCAGAAGGCGTAGAGGTCCGGCGCGGCGTGCGGCGGCCTCAGCGGCGCGCCGGAGCGCGGTACGCGGCGAGCGCTCCCGCGGCCGCCTCGCGGAACGCCCGCGAGACCCCGCCGGCGCCGAGCTTCACGCCGCCGAACACCCGCGAGACCAGGATCGCGCCTTCGATTTCGTCCCTGCGGAGAAGCTCGAGCAACACCCGCCCCGGGTGACCCACCTCGCCGTCGTCCTTACAACGCTCGACCACGCCCCCGTCGGCGTCGCGGCAGCGCAGTGCCCAGCAGTGGTGGTTCGCCTTGCGGTGCTCGCTCTTCTTGCGCTTGACCATCGCGGCCACGTCGGCGTCGGACCCCGCGGGGAAGAGCACGGCGTGGAACCGGGAACGTTCCACCGTCAGCTTGAACTCGCTCTCGCGCTCGACCCTCATCTCGCTCCCGCCGGGGGCCATGAACCCCGGTCTCGCCGCCGCCATCCTAGCGCGCTAGCCCCCGCGAACACGGATCCTCATCCCCGCGAAAGCGGGGAACCAGTCGGGGAGCCTCGCGAGGCTAATGGCCTGGATGCCCGCGTCCGCGGGCATGACGGATGTGGTGCGGAGCGCGTCTTCTGTCGTCCGGGTCCGCGAGGTACGATGCGAGCGACATGATCGAGATCGTGCCCGGCCTAGCGGTCCCCGACGCCGAGCTCGCCTTCGCCGCGTCGCGCAGCGGCGGGCCCGGCGGCCAGAACGTCAACAAGGTCGCGACCAAGGTGACGCTCACGTTCGACGTGGCGTCCTCACCGAGCCTCACGGACGCGCAGCGAAGCCGGATCTTGGCGCGCCTCGTGACCCGCATCAGCAAGGACGGCGTGCTCCACGTGGTTTCCCAGCGCCACCGCACCCAGGGGGCCAACCGCACGGCCGCGCTCGAACGCTTCGTCGAGCTGCTGCGCGAGGCGCTCGCGGAGGAGGCCCCGCGCGTCCCAACGCGCCCGAGCCGGGCGGCGAGGCAACGACGCGTGGCGGAGAAGGAGCTGCACGCCCGCACCAAGCAAACTCGCCGCCGGGTCGTGCAGGACGAGTGAATCCGGCGCGGGCGCCGCTACCAGCTGCCGGAGGAACCGCCGCCGCCGAAGCTGCCGCCGCCGCCGGAGAAGCCCCCGCCGGAGAACCCGCCCCCCGAACCGGAGCGTCCGCTCGACGTCGCGAACGTGACGATGCCCGGATGCGCCGCCATGAAGCTCTTGCCGGCGCCGGTCTTGGCGAGCACCAGCTTCGCCAAGGGGAAGCCGAGCACCCAGAGGGGGATCGCGAGAGCGCCGGGGGCGCCCCAGAGGCCGGCCGGGAACGCCGCGTAGAACGGCATGAGGAAGACGTACAGGAACCAGCTCATGCACCCCTTCCCGAACAGCGCCACCGCCGAGAAGACCCCGATGACGACCACGAACATGAGGGTGCCGAACAGCCGCACGGGCAGGGGCGCCGCGGCGAGGCTGCGCGGGCGGAGCGGGGGCGGGGCCGGGATGACGGCCTTCCCCTCGATCGTCCCGGTGATCGCCTCGACCCCGGCCTCGACCCCGCCGCCGAAGTCGCCGCTTCGAAACGCAGGGCGGACCACGTCGTCGAGGATGCGTCCGCACTGGGCGTCCGTTAGCTTCGCCTCGAGGCCGTAGCCGACCTCGATGCGCATCCGGCGGTCGTCCCTGGCGACGAGGAAGAGGACGCCGTCGTCCACACCCTTGCGCCCGAGCTTCCACGTCTGCGCGACCTTGATCGAGTAATCCTCGATCGGCTCGCCGTTCAGCGAGGGAACGGTGAGCACCACAACCTGGGCACCCGTCGTTTTCTCGAATGCGGCGAGTTTGGTCTCGATTTGTTCCCGCACGCCGGCGGGGATCATGGCGGCGGTATCGTTGACGTGGCCGGAGAGGAACGGGACCTCGACCGCTGCGGCGAGCGGTGTCGCCAGCAGGGCCGCCACGAGCAGCGGCAGGGCTCGACTGCGACCCGCGGCCATCGCTACTCCTCCTGCATCCGCAGCTTGTCGGGGAGTTCGTCGGTGTCGTCGGCCCGGATCGCGACGCCGCGGCGCTGCAGCTTGTCGGGGAGTTCGTCGGTGTCGTCGGCCCGGATCGCGACGCCGCGGCGCTCGAGCAACTCGCCGCAGCGGGCGATGGCGGCGCCGAGCGCCTGACCCGGCTGGCCCGCGCGCATCCCCGCGACGATGCCCGCAACGACGGCATCCCACTCGTGCTGCTCGACGTGGGCGTTGATGCCGGCGTCGCCGAGCACCACGACCCGGCGCTCGTACAGGGAGAGGAAGACCAGCACCCCGGTGCGGTCCCGCGTCTTGAAGACCTCGTTCTCGAGGAACGCCTCCGCCGCCCGTTGGTGGACGCGGTACTCGACATGGGCGCGCCCGGCGAGCGCGAGCTTGAGCGGCCGCACCAGGGCGGCCGCGGCGTAACCGAGTGCCCCGCCGATCAGCGGCGGGAGGGTGATCCAGCCGAGCGCCGGGGCGCCCCAGAAGTCGCCGAAGTAGCGGGTGGCCGCGGCCGCGACGACGGCCGCGAACGCGCCGAGAACCGCGCCTTTCCACGCTGCCGCCTCGTAGTGATCGGAGTGGGCAACCGCACAGGGGACGATCTCACCCGAGGTCCGCTTCTCCGCCTCATGGACCGCGGCCTCGATCGCCTGCAGGTCGGACGCCGTGAAGAACTTCTCGACGCGCATCGCCACGTTCGCCCCCTTTTGCGTCAATGGACCTCTGTTGCCACCGGAGGGTAGCACGGAGCCGGGTGCGCCCGATCGGCGCCAGCCTGGCGGCGCGCCGGCTACTGGTAGAGGTGGCGCTTGATCTTCTCCGTCGCCGTCTTGGCGAACTCCTCCTCCATGAGCCGGAACGCGGTCAGGTGCGAGAACGCCGGGAGCTGCACGTTGACTTCGCCGATCGTGGCGCGGAAGGTGTCGCGCAGGCGCGCCTTGGTCTCGGCGTCCGGGCGTCCGAACAGCTTGAGCTCGTGGGAGAGGGCCTCGTAGTCCGGGAGGATGAGCGCCGTCAGGCCGCCCTCCGACCTGATCACGAGCGACTCGACGACCCACGGCGAGCGGTCGAGGAGGTGCTCGATCTCCTCCGGGTAGATGTTCTCGCCCGAGGGGCCGAGGATGAGGTTCTTCGAGCGTCCGCGCAGGTAAAGGTAGCCGTCGGCGTCGAGGGCGCCGAGGTCGCCGGTGCGCAGCCACCCGTCGGCGGTGAACAGCTCCGCCGTCGCGTCAGGGTTCTTGAAGTACCCGCGCGTCACCATCGGCCCGCGGACCTGGACCTCGCCGACGCCGGTGGACGGATCTGGAGCAGCGATGCGCAGCTCGATCCCCTCGACCGCATAGCCGCAGCTCCCGGCGCGGGTCTCGCCGAGGCCGCAGCCGGCGATCAACGGTGCGCACTCGGTCATGCCGTAGCCGACGAAGTAGGGGAACTCCCCCTCGCGCATGAACTGCTCGGCCTGTTCGCGCGACCAGTCACCGTCGGCCTCGTTACGCTTGCGCTCCAGCCACTCGACGATTCCGTTGTAGGTGGTGTCGTAGGTGCGCACCTTGCCGTAACGGTTGCGGTAGCGCACGGGCACTGACTTCTTCTCGACGCCGTAGAGCACGAGCTTGCGGTCCTTCGCGCGCAACTTGTTCCAGGCCGTCTCCACCGAGAAGCCACCCATCTCGGCGATACCGGCGATCAGGCGTTCGAAGTACTTGAAGCGCTGGCCGGCCCACGGCGCGAGCGCCCCGTCGGCGAGCGAGCGGGTCGGGTCGGGCACGACGAGTTCCGGGTCCACCTCGTAGCGCGTGCCGAGTCCCGTGCAGACGCTGCAGGCGCCGTAGGGCGAGTTGAACGAGAAGTCGCGCGGCGCGAGTTCGCTGAAGCTGATGCCGCAGTCGGCGCAGGCCAACTTCTC
>NCBR01000103.1 GCA_002279285.1 Acidobacteria bacterium 37-71-11 | reverse complement strand
GCCCGACCCGGCGACGTTCGCCATCTACCCGTGGCCGACGCCGTACGGCAAGGTGGCGCGCCTCATCTGCGACGTCTACAACACCGACGACACGCCGTTCGCCGGCTGCCCGCGTCTCGCCCTCAAGCGGGTCGTGGAGCGCGCCTCCAAGCGCGGCTGGACGATGATGGCCGGCCCCGAGGCGGAGTTCTTCCTCTTCCGGCGCGACGCGGCCGGCAAGCCCAACCACGAGGTGCACGACGTCGGCGGGTACTTCGACCTGACCCCCGTGGACCTCGGCGAGGAGGCGCGCCGCGACGTGGTCGAAGTGCTTGAGCGGATGGGGTTCGAGGTCGAGGCGGCGCACCACGAGGTCGCGCCCGGCCAGCACGAGATCGACTTCAAGTACACCGACGCCCTGGCGACGGCCGACAACATCGTCACGTTCCGCTTCGTCGTCAAGAAGGTCGCGATGGACCACGGCCTGCACGCGACGTTCATGCCGAAGCCGATCTACGGCGTCAACGGCTCGGGGATGCACACCCACCAGAGCCTCTTCGACCGCAAGGGGAGCAACGTCTTCTATGACCCCAAGGGCGCCTACCAGCTCTCCAAGGTGGCGCGCGGCTACATCGCCGGCATCCTCGACCACGCCCGCGGCTTCGTCGCGGTCACGAACCCCCTCGTCAACTCGTTCAAGCGACTGGTGCCCGGCCACGAGGCGCCGATCAACGTCGCGTGGTCGGAGAAGAACCGCTCGCCCCTGGTCCGGGTCCCCGCTCGGCGCGGCACCGGTACCCGCTGCGAGGTGCGCGTGCCGGACCCGTCGTGCAACCCGTACCTCGCCCTGTCGGTGATGCTGGCGTGCGGCCTCGACGGCGTCCAGCGCGGCCTCGACTGCGGCGAGCCCGTCAACCGCAACATCTTCGAGATGTCGGAGCGGGAGAAGCGGCGGCTCAAGATCAAGGAGCTGCCGGCGAACCTCAACGAGGCGCTCGACAACCTCGAGCGCGACAAGGTGGTCCAGGACGCGCTCGGCGAGCACATCTACTCCAACTTCCTGCGCAACAAGCGCGAGGAGTGGCACCGCTACATCTGCACCGTGCACGAGTGGGAGCGCGAGCAGTACCTGGAAGAGTACTGATACCGATTCGCCGTCCGTCGTAGAGGAATCACTGTCATTGCGAGCCCCGCCGCCGGCGGGGCGAAGCAATCCCGTGCCGACCGCCCGGCGCGGCTAACCTGTCGCCCTCGAGATTGCCGCGGTTCCCTCGCTGTGCTCGGGAACCTCGCAATGACCGTACGCGCGCGGCGGTCGCGTCCCGCACGCCTGTAGCGGCCGCCCGTCGGGCGGCCGGCTTCGTCTTCTCCGTGTGGGGCGCGCGCGCCGCGCGCGCTTCTTCTTGCCCTCCGATTTCGACGACCGCGCGCCCTGCGGTCGCGCCCCACAGTGAAGCAAAATGCTGTCTTCTCCGTGTGGGGCGCGCGCGCCGCGCGCGCTTCTTCTTGCCCTCCGCCCCTTAGCGCATGAAGGCGAGTGCGACCGCCGTGGCGCCCAGCACCACCCACACCACGTTGACGCGCAGCCGCAGGACGGCGAACGCGGCCGCAGCGAGGACAACGTCCCACGGCCCGATGAACGCGATCTTGGCCACCGCGGCCAGCACGTACAGGAGCATGGCGATGAACGCCGCGAGCAAGCCGCTCACGGCGCTCTGCACCGCGGCGAGGTGGCGAACGCGGGCGAAGTGGGGCGCGATCAGGACCAGCAGCAGCGACGAGGGCAGAAAGATGCAGACGGTCGCGAAGATCGCCCCGGCGAGGCCGCCGACCCGGTAGCCGATGAACGTCGCCGTGATGATCACCGGGCCGGGTGTGATCTGGCCGAGCGCCAGGCCGTCGATGAACTCCTTCGACGTGAGCCAGGCATGGGCCGTGTTGTTGACCACGTCGTGGAACATCAGGGCGATCGCCGTGTAGCCGCCGCCGAACGCCAAGAGGTTGATCTTGGCCATGGTCATGCCGAGGGCAGGGAACAGGGGAGAGACGAGGCCCGACGCGAGCAGCGCGACGACGAACGCGAGCGCCACCCCGGTGGTAACGAGCAGGGTCTTGCGGTAGCCTCGATTCGCCGTTGCCGACTCCAGAGCATGGGAATCCGGTGCGCCGGCTCCGTTTTCGCTCGACCGCCAGACCAGCCCCACCAGCACGCCGGCGAGCGCGGCGGCGGCGAGTACGAGCAGCGTGTTGGCGCCGGCGAAGAACGCCACGGCGGCGCCGGCGGCGATCGCCAGCCCCTGCCAGTTCTTGATCGCCGGCCGCGTCATCGAGAGGATGGACTGCGCCACGATCGCCACCACGGCGGCCCCGAGGCCGCGGAACGCCTTGGTCACCACCGGCAGCCCCTCGAAACGGAAGTACGCGGCCGAGAGGGCGAGCATGAGCAGGAACGACGGGGCGACGTACGCCACCAGCGCCACCGCCGTGCCGGTCCCGCCGTGCAGCCGCCAGCCGAGGTGGGCGGCCGTCAGCACCGCCACCGGGCCGGGGAGCATCTGGGCGAACGCCAGCGACTCGGCGAACTCGCCCTCCGACACCCACTTCTTGTCGAGGACCACGACCTCGCGGATCTGCGCCACGATCGCGGGCCCGCCGTACGCCGTCGCGCCGATGCGGAAGAACGTCCTCGCCATCTGTGTCCTGCTCACGCCCACCGTCGCCTCCGCCTCCGAGGACCGCGTCAGTGTGTCGCGCGCCCTCGCCGCGGTCAAGGCAGGTCACGGTGCGGCCGGCGGGCCGGTGTCTGCCGCGGTGGGAACCCCGGAGTGCGGTCATCGCGAGGCAGGTAGGGGTAGCCGCGCGCCTATCACGCTTGGTCGCGGTGGGAACCCCGGAGTGCGGTCATTGCGAGGTTCCCGAGCCCCGCCTCGGGCGGGGCGCGGGAACCGCGGCAATCTCGAGGGCGACAGGTTGGCCGGTCCGCGCGGTGGGCACGGGATTGCTTCGCCCCGCCCCAGGCGGGGCTCGCAATGACCGGTGGCGCCGAGACCTCTCGGGACGCGGAGTGCACGCGTCGGACGCCTGCCGTGTCCCGGCGCCGCTGGGAAGGTCGCCCGCGGCGGCGGGGTTCTCCCTGGAGGAATGAGTACCGCGGACCGCCTCGCATCGGAACTGGCCACCCTGGACAACGCTGCGGGTGTCCTCCCGCTGCGCGAGGCCGGCGTGGTCCGGGTGAGCGGTCACGGCCACCTCAACGTGCTCCAGCGCGTGCTCAGTCAGGACCTCAACGGTCTTGGTCCCGGTCACGGGCGCCTCGCTCTTCTCCTCGCGCCCAAGGGGCAGTTCCGGGCGGTCATGGCGGTGTTCGCTGTCGCCGGTGAGACGTTGCTTCTGACGCCGCCCGGCCGCGCGGCGGAGGTGGCGGGCGCGCTCTCCAAGTTCCTCATGCTGTCGCACTGCACCGCGCAGGCCGATGCGAGCCCCGGCGTTGCGGTCGCCGGAGCGGGCTGGCTCGACGTCGCGGCCGCGGCGGGCGCCGACCGCGTCGCGCTCGCTGCCGGCGACGCGGACTCCGGCCGCGACGCGCTCTGGTTTGGCCGCACGATGCTGGGCGTCGCGGGCGCGACGGCGGTGGGGGTGGCCGAGGCTGCGCTGCACGCGGCGGGCACCCGCGAGGTGTCGCGGGAGGCGGTCGAGCTGCTCCGCATCAGGCACGGCGTGCCGGCGTGGGGGAACGAGCTGACCGGCACGACGCTTCCCCCGGAAGTCGGCATCGAGGGGGACGCGATCTCCTCCACGAAGGGGTGCTACATCGGGCAGGAGACGATGGCCCGGCTGGCAACGTACGGGCACCCCACGAGGTCGCTCGCGGGCCTGCGCCAGGTCGCGGGTCCGCCCGAGCCTCCGGAGCTGCCGCTGCCGCTCACGGCGGCGGGCGAAGACCGGCCCCGCGCCTCCCTCACCAGCTGGGGTCTCCACCCGCAACACGGCGGCGTCGGCCTCGCCCTCGTCCGCCGCGAACTCGCCGTCCCCGGCACACGCCTTGCCGCGTCGGACCGCGCCTTCGAAATCACCCCCCTCCCGCTGTGGTAAATGTGGGGCTCGCGCTGCGTTGACGTGCCGTTGTGTCTTCTCCGTGTGGGGCGCGCGCGCCGCGCGCGCTTCTTCTTGCCCTCCGAAGGCAACTACCGTGCGCCCGGCGGTCGCGCCCCACATTGACAAAGCGGGACCTTGTCTTTTCCGTGTGGGGCGCGCGCGCCGCGCGCGCTTCTTCTTGCCCTCCGATTTCGACGACCGCGCGCCTGGCGGTCGCGCCCCGCATGCCCGTAGCGGCCGCCCGCCGGGCGGCCGGCCTCTCCCCGTGTCCGTTTGGCGCGCGTCCAAATGGAAATTGAAGCGATCAAACCTGTTGCCCGTTACACGATGCGATTTGCCCTCCGACCGCAACGACAGCGCGTCCGATCGAGCCCGCCGAACTGTGGAGGTTGGCGACCCTTCTGGGGTATCCTCATCGCTCGAGGGACGGGGCAATGACCGAAGACGAGATCCGCCGAATGGGCGTGTTGTTGGACGAAAAGCTGTCCGGCGTGGACCGGCGCTTCGACGAGCTGCACCGCCACTTCGATGTTGTCGCCGAGAACCTGCAAGGCCAGATCCAGCAGGTGGCCGAGGGTGTCGTACTCGGCAATGAGCGCCTCGACCGGGTCGAGGGTCGTCTCGACGGTATCGATGGCCGCCTTGATCACTTCGAGACTGAGGTCCGCGCCGAGTTTGTCCAGGTGGAGCAGCGTGCCGAGCGGTTCGAGACCGCGGTCCGCGCCGACTTTGCCCAGGTGGAGCAGCGCGCAGAGCGGTTCGAAACCGAGGTCCGCGCCGACTTTGCCCAGGTGGAGCAGCGCGCGGAGCGGTTCGAGGCCGCGGTCCGTGCCGACTTTTCTGAGGTCAAGTCGATGGTCAAGCTGTCGTTCGCTGAGCTCGACCGGCGGCTCACGACCCTCGAAAGCATCGTCCACGACCTGACCGGTCGGCTCGAACGCCTCGAAACCCGGACCAGCTGATCGGTCAACCGAAAGGGTCTCTTCTCGTGAGCGCGGCCCAGGGCGGCCAACCTGTCGTCCTCGGGATTGCCGCGGCTCCCTCGCCCCGCCCGAGGCGGGGCTCGGGAACCTCGCAATGACTGGTTGTCCGGCAAGAGCGGCCGCGCGCCCGGCGGTCGCGCCCCACATTGAAGCAAGATGCTGTCTTGTCCGTGTGGGGCGCGCGCGCCGCGCGCGCTTCTTCTTGCCCTCCGATTTCGACGACAGCGCGCTCGGCGGTCGCGCCCCACATTGAAGCTCACTCCTCGAGATCCCACGTGAAGGAGCCACACCAGCGATAGTCCTGCGAGCGAGGCACCAGGCCCAGCCGCACTGGGTTGTCGAGGATGTACTGTGCGACCGTCGAGAGCTCCTCGTTTCTGCGCACGACGTGCTCGAAGAAGTTCGGTTGCCACGCGAAGCCTCGACCAGTCGCCTCCCGTGCCTCGTGGCTGACCCAGCGCTTTAAGTCCCCCACCCATCGGGACAGTGGCGGGGCGGGCGGGAGGAGAGAGAGGAGCACATGCAGGTGGTCGGGCATCGCGCAATACGCGAAGATCTCCGCGGAGTGGGCGTGGCGGAACCGGAGAGCCTCGACGACAAGGTCAGCCAGAACCGGTTCGGAAAAGTACGGCTTCCGGTCAAGGCAGCCGAGCCGGCAGTGGAAGACTGGTCCGGCCTGATCGTACGGGAAGCCGTCCAGCCGCTCCGGATGACCTGGGAACTTCATTTCGGCAATTCTGTCAGCGTCTCCGACGGACGACAAGTCCGTGTGGGGCGCGCGCGCCGCGCGCGCTTCTTCTTGCCCTCCGAGGGCAACTACAGCGCGCCCGGCGGTCGCGCCCCACATTTGAACTGCGCACGTCCGGCGGTCGTCTACACGTTGTGAGGAGGAGGCTTGTCTTGCTTGTGTGGGGCTCGCGCGCCGCGCGAGCGGTGTTCTGGTCCTCCGACAACGACAACTACAGCGCGCCCGGCGGTCGCGCCCCACATTGACAAAGCGGGACCTTGTCTTTTCCGTGTGGGGCTCGCGCGCCGCGCGAGCGGTTTTCTGGTCCTCCGACAACGACAACTACAGCGCGCCCGGCGGTCGCGCCCCACATTGACAAAGCGGGACCTTGTCTTTTCCGTGTGGGGCGCGCGCGCCGCGCGCGCTTCTTCTTGCCCTCCGAGGGCAACTACAGCGCGCCCGGCGGTCGCGCCCCACATTTGAGGCGCACGCGGGCCTGGCGCTTACTCCCACTCGACGTTGAGGAGGTGCAGCTCCGGGGTCAAGATCGGGGTGAGCGCGCTGCGGATCAGGCGCGTGCCCGGCCCCAGCCGGTGCCGCCGCGACAGGTGCGTCAGCACCAGGTGTCGGTTGCGCAGCCCGGCCGCCCTCTCCACCAGGTCGTCGAGGTGCATGTGGCCGAACCGGCGCGCGCGCTCGAGCTCCGACGGCCGCAGGAACGTGCACTCGACCACCAGCACCTCGACGTCGGCGAGCCACGGCTGCGCGGCGAACACCTCCGGCCCGGTGTCGGCGAGGTAGGCGACGAGCGGCGTGCGGACGTCCTCGGCGATCGCCTCGCCCGCGGCGTGCCGCCGTTGCAGTTCCGCAGGCTCGAGCCCGGCCAGCTCCGGCCGCAGCCGGTGCCGGACCCACTCGACGCAGCACCCCAGCGTCTCGACCCAGTGCGACGTCGCGAAGAAGCGCAGCTCGAACCCGCGGCGCAGCGGCCGGACCTCGCCGGGCGCCACCGGGATGACCTCCACGTCGTACGGCTTGCCGCCTTCGAGCCGTGCGCAGGTGGCGAGCAGCTCCGCGACGCCGCCGGCGATCGCCGGCGGCACATACACCCGCCCGCCCGGGATGCCGTTGAGCTGGCGCTGGCTCGCCCAGGCGGGCAGGCCGAGGACGTGGTCCATATGCCCGTGCGAGACCACCACGTCGCCGAGCGGCACGAGCGCCCGCGCCGGCCGCCCGGCGTCGAGCGCGAGCCGGAGCTGCGGCAGCAGCACGAGCGACGCCTCGCCGGCGCGGGACCCGCCCGCCAGGCGAAGCTCGCCCCACGAGGTGGCAAGGTGCAGTTGTTTCACTCCAGTGAGAGTGCCTGCCCGGTTGCGCTATTGTCAACCTCGACCGGCCGCGCTCGTCATCCGCATCATGGCGAGCGTCGCACGGCGGGAGACGCCCTTGGGGCACGACGACGAGCGGGAGCTGGTGGAGCTGGCACGCGGCGGCGACCGCGACGCCGCCGGCGAACTGCTCGAGCGCCACGAGCTGCTCCTGTTCCGCACCTGCCGGCGCCTCCTCCCCCAGAGCGAGGACCTCGAGGGCGCGGTGCAGGAGACGATGCTGCGCGCCCTCCGGAGTCTGGCCGGCTTCACCGGCGAGGGGAGCTTTGGCGGCTGGCTCGCCGCGATCGCGGTGAACCTCTGCCGCGACAAGCTGCGCCGGCGGCGGCTGGTGCCGTTCCTCGCCCTCGAGACCCCGGACGAGGACGACCCCGACCCGCTCGATTTCGTGCCGTCGTCCGAACCGGGCCCGGACCGGGTCGCGATGGGACGCGAGGCCGTCGCCGCGATGCGACGCGAGGTGGCGCGGTTGCCGCGCCGGCAGCGCGAGGTGTTCGCCCTGCGGTTCTTCGCCGGGCTGGACCTGGAGGGGATCGCCGGCGCCCTGTCGGTCGACATCGGCACCGTGAAGACCCACCTGCACCGCGCGGTGCGCCGGGTGCGCGCCGCGGTCGAGGAGGCAAAACCATGACGATCAGACACCTGCGCGATGACGAGCTGGACGTCGCGCTGGCCGGCGAGGCACTGCCGGCGGACGTTGCCCAGCACCTGGCCTCGTGCCTGGTGTGCCGGCGGCGGCGCGACGCCTTCCTTGCGGCGGTGGACGGGGCGATGGGAGCGGATCCCGACGAGGCGACGCGGCGCCGGGTGCGCGAGGGTGCGCTCGCGGCGTGGGGCGGCACGAGCCGCCGGCGTCACTGGGCGCGTTGGGTGGCGGCGGCCGCGGCGGTCGTCGTGCTCGGCCTCCTGCCGCTGCTGCGCAGCCACACGGTCACACCGAAGTTG
>NCBR01000305.1 GCA_002279285.1 Acidobacteria bacterium 37-71-11 | reverse complement strand
CGGAGCCATCGACACCCCGGCGCGGCTCGCCCGTCCGGGACCCGCGGGCACAGGAGCAAGATGGCCACCCGCGGCACCGGCGGATCAACGACACCCCCCGCCCCCAACTCGGAGGTCCTGCTGCAGGTCAAGAAGCGTGGTGACCCGAAAGGAGCCGAGCAGGATCTCCGCCTGGTGGGGGGGTGGGTGGTCAAAACCGCCCAGCGGGCGAAGGCCGATGGCGCCGGAGCGTGCGGGTTCCCGAGCGGCCAGAGCGGCGGGTGGAAACGCCGGCCCCGACCGAGCGCTTCTTGCGAGGGAGGGGAACGGCGAGGCGGCTCCGCCCGCCGATCTGGCCTGCTCGGTCGCACGCGCAGGCGGGTCGGAGGGCGGCGCTCGATGCGCCGCCCGAGCGACCACGGCCGCAGCCCGCGGCGCAAGAAAGGAGGCCTCACGCAGTGAACGAGGAGAGCGGGCCGCCCGTCGGCGGCGGAATCAGCCGGGCGCGTCGGAGGCGATGCCGCGGACCTCCGCGACGGTGAAGCCGGCCGCCTCCCACGTCTCGCGCTTGCCCTCGTCCTCGGCCGCCGCACCCGCGAGGTCGTGCACCTGGGCCCAGCCACGCGCCGAGGCCGGGTCGGCGAGGGTGTCGCCGATGACGAGTACCTCGCCGCGGTTGGGGTTCGCCAGCGTGCCGGTGACGATGGCGACGGGTTCGTCGATCTCACCCGAACCGTCCCAGAGCGAGTGCGGCACGAACGAACTCTGGGCGAACGTCCACAGGTACCGGTCGAATACGGCGGCGCGGCCGGCGTCGGCGACCCAGACCGTGACCCGCTGGCCGGCCTGGTAGAGCCGCTCGATCAGACGGCAGGCCTCGAGCGCCTTCTTGGTCCCCGCCAGCCGATGAACGACCACCTCGCTCACGCCTTCTCTCCCGCCCGCGGCCGTCCGTCCCGCGGCGCGGCGCGAGCATAGCAAAGGCGCCCGGGGTGCCGCCCCCGGGCGCCTCGCAATCGGTGCAGCGCCGCGTCAGTCCACGATGGGCTTGAGCGTGAGCGGATCGCGCAACGGCAGGCGCACGATCGGCCCCAACTTGTCGAACTGCGCCTCCGGGTGGTCCGGGTTCCCCTTCAAGATCGCGTCCACGTTGCCGACGACCAGGATGATGAGCCGATCGGTCTTGATGTGGGCCCTGGCGGCCTTCCCCACCTCCGGCACGGTCACCGCCCCGACCCGCTGGCGGTACGTCGTCCAGTACGCGTGCGGACGCCCGACCAACTCATCCTGGGCGAAGCGCATCACGGTCCGGAGTTTGCTCTCGAACACGCGCGGCAGCGTCTCCGTGAACGAGTTCTTGCTGGTGACGAGCTCCTTCTCAGAAACCTCCCCGGCGCGCATCTTGTTCATGAGGTCGATGGTGAGCTTCGCCGCCTGGGCGCAGGTCGAGGACTTCGACTGGAAGTAGGCGCGGAAATCGCCTGGGTAGAGGTCCCCGATCGAGTAGTTCGAGTATGCGGAGTAGGCAAGTCCCTCGTCCGAGCGCACGCGCGACATCATCCACGCCGTGAAGCCGCCGCCGCCGAGGATGTCGTTGGCGACGTCGAGCGCGAACTCGTCCGAAAGCGGGCGCTTGACGCCGAGGTGGCCGATCGAAACCCGGCCCTGGTTGACGTCGGGCTTGTTCACCATGTAGACGCCTGGCTTTGCGGAGACGCTCGGCTGCGGCACCGCGGGGACGGCCGCGGCCGTCGGCTTCCAGGCGCCCAGCGTCGCGTTCAACTTGGCGATCATCGCGTCCCGGTCGAAGTCGCCGGCCACCGCGACGACGAAGTTGGCCGGGTTGGCCAGGCGCTTGTGGAACGCGAGCAGGTCATCGCGGGTGATGGCGTCGACCGAAGCCTTGGTGGCGAGCCGGTTGATCCAGTAGTCGTCGCCGTAGACGAGACGGTCCCACTCGCGCGCCTCGATCGCCTCGGTCTCGTCGTTGCGCCGCTTCATGTCCGAGAGCATGTCCTCCTTGGCCTTGGCCAGGCGCGCCTCGTCGAAGCGCGGCTCGCGCAGCACGTCCATCATCAGGGCGAGTCCACGGTCGAGGTCCTTGGAGAGCAGGTTGAGGCTGACGCTGCCCGAAACGCCGCCCACCGAGGTCGAAAGCGAGGCGGCCAGGAAGTCGAGTTCCTCGTCGAGGGCCTTGGCGTCGAGCGTCCCCGCCCCGCCGGTCCGCCACACCGTGCCCATCAGCTTGGCCAGGCCTTCCTTGCCGGCCGGTTCGAGATACTTGCCGCCGCGGAAGAACACCTGCACCGTCACGAGGGGGAACATGCGGTCGGCGGCGATGTAGACCGGCACGCCGTTGGCGAGCTTGACCCTCATCGCGGCGGCGTCCGGAACCTTGAAGGCCAGCGCCGGGTACTTGAGCTGCTCAGGCCGCGCGGGAATCGTGGGTTTGACGTCCGCCGCCGCAGCCATGGCGGGAACAGATGCGTGCGTCGCATGTCGGTCTCCTCCTTTCGCCCTAGGGCTTGGGCTGCTCGCCGGCCGGCGGGGTCGTCTGCGCGGCGCCACCCTTGACGGGGGCGGCGGGCAAGGTGTCGAGGTGCTCCTGCGCCTTCTTCAAGATGTACTCGAATCCTGGCTTCATCGCCGGCGGCACCTGCCCCGACATCTGCCGCATGCGCGCGATGATCTGCTCGAGCTTGGCCCGGTCGTTCAGCTGGCTGATCTGCGCGACCTGTTGCTTGACCATCCCCTTGAGCTCGGCCGGCAGCGCCGCCAGCTCGGGGTCTTCCGGCGCGCTTCCCGCCTTGCGCAGGTAGGTCGTGACGTCGCTGTTCTCCTTCGTGAAGTACGTCTTGGAGACGCGCTGGATGTCGGCGGCCGTGACCGCCTGGAGCTTCGCCGGGGCGTCGTTGAGGAACCGCCAGTCGCCGCTCGAATCGTAGATCAGCAACTGCAGCAGCAGGTAGAAGTTCGACTGCAACCGGCGGAACGAGTTGGCCAGCTCCTGGTTCTTCACCTTCTGCAACTCGTGGTCGTCCACCGGGGTCGCCGCCAGCTTGTCGAGCTGGGTGAAGAGAGCGGCCTCCACGTCCTGCGGCCGCTTCCCGTCCTTGACCTCGGCCCCGACCTCGAAGTAACCCTCGTACTTCATCGGCCGGTACATCCCGTACGGCTCGCCGGCCGCGACCTTCTCGTCCTCCACCAGCGCCTTGTAGAGCCGGCCGGTGCGGCGGTTGAGCAGGTCGGCGACGAGCTGGAAAGCGAACATGTCCTTGTGGTCGAACGGCACCGCGTGGAAGCGGATGTCGACCTCGGGGTTGGTGTCCGCCTCGGCTTCGAGGCGCTTCTGGGCGATCTGCGGCATCTCGTCCGTGATCATCTCGGGTGGCGGCGTCTTGGCGCGGGGGATGCGCCCGAAGTACTCCTTGGCCAGCGCGATCACCTTGTCCGAGTCGAAGTCCCCGACGAGAGCGGCGGTGAGATTGTTGGGGGCGTAGTAGGTCGCGAAGTACGCCAGCGCCTGCGCCCGGTTGATCGACTCGACGTCCGACGGCCAGCCCACGACGGGATGGGAGTACGGTGAGGACTCCCAGAACATCGCGTTGGCGGCCTCGTCGAACTTGCCGGTCGGCGTGGACTCGGTCCGCAGCCGGCGCTCCTCGCGCACCACGTCCCGCTCCGAGTAGAACTCGCGGAAGACCGGGTTGGCGAGACGGTCCGACTCGAGCCAGAACCAGAGCTCGAGCTTGTTGGCGGGGACGGTAATGAAGTACGCGGTCTGGTCCTCGGTCGTGAACGCGTTGAGCCCGGAGCCGCCCTCACGGGTGTAGATCTGGTCGAGCTCGTCCTTGACGATGTACTTCTTCTCCTCGGCGAAGAGCTTCTCGAGCTGCGCCCGGAGCTCCTTCAGCCGCGGGGTCATGTTGGCCGGGTCGTAGATGTTGCCGGAGATCTCGCCGCGGCGCAGCTTCTCCCGCAGCAGCGTGTACTCCTTCTCCATCTCGGCCCGCACCGCGTCCTGCTCGGCCATGACCTCGGCGTCCTTGGCGTAGTTGTTGGTGCCGATGGTCTTGGTGCCCTTGAACATCATGTGCTCGAACAGGTGCGAGATGCCGGTGATCCCGGGCGGCTCGTTGACCGACCCGACCTTCGCCACCCACCCGCACGAGACGGTGGGCGAGTCGTGGCGCTCGACCAGCAGCAGCTTCATGCCGTTGGGGAGCACCTCCTCGCGCACCTTGACCTGCTGGGCGCCCAACGCTCCCGCAACCAGGAGCACCGCAAGCGCGGTCAGGAGGTAACGTTTGGCCATTGTCTGGCTCCTTTCACCACAGGCGATTTGTGTACCACGACCTTTCCCCCGCGGTCAACCGGCCGAGGCCCGCAACGGGTCGATAACCTTGCGGACTACGGTGCCTCACCCGGGGGCGGACACGAGCCGGTAAGATAAGAGGTGATGGGTTTCCTCCGCTCCCTTTTCGGTCTTTCAGCCAAACCCGAAGGCGTGGTGCTCGCCCTCGGCGGTGGGGGCGCACGCGGCCTCGCGCACATCGGCGTCCTCGAGGTCCTCGAGAATGCCGGCGTCGCGGTGGCCGGCATCGCCGGCACCAGCGCCGGCGCGATTATCGGCGCGATGTGGATCACGCACGGCAGCGCCGCCGCGGTGGCGCGGCGCTGGCGGGAGTTCCTCGCCACGGGCATCGTCAAGGGCCTACCCGACGTCCGCCTCACCCCGACCGTGTCCACGCGCGACAACCCGCTCCTGCTCTTCGCCCGCCGCATGCGGCGGAGCGCCCTGGTAGCGCTCGCGCTCGAGCGCACCAGCGTCATCACGCACGCGGAGCTCGAGAAGGGGCTTACGTTCCTCCTTTCCGACGTGACGATCGAGTCGCTGCGGGTGAAGTTCGCGGCGGTGGCGACCGATTTCGAGACCGGCGAGCCGGTCGCGCTCCGGCACGGGTCCCTGCGGGCCGCGGTCGCAGCGTCGTGCGCCATCCCGGCGATCGTGCCGCCGTATTCCTTCGGCGGCCGCCACCTCACCGATGGGGGCACAGTCGCCGACGTCCCCGTGGCGCAGGCGCGCACACTCTCCCCGTGCCCGGTGGTCGCGGTCAGCGTCGGCGAGGCGTGGCGGCCCCAGGACGCCACCGGCATCACGCTGGCGGAGGCGATGATGCGGGCCTCGAACATGAC
>NCBR01000102.1 GCA_002279285.1 Acidobacteria bacterium 37-71-11 | reverse complement strand
CAGCAGCACCTGCGCCCACCCCTCGCGGTCGCGCAGGTCCACGAACACGATCCCGCCGAGGTTGCGGCGACGGCGCACCCAGCCGACCAGCTCGACGCGGCGGCCGATGTCGGCGGCCCGCAGGCTGCCGCAGAACGGCCGCTCGAACGCTCCCATCAACCGCTCGCCCATACCGCCCCCCGATTGCCTCGCCAACGGCGCGATTCTAGCAGGGCGATCGGGGTAGGGCCCGACGAAAAGCCTTTCACGGTACTCGCCGTGACCCGGCCCGAGCCCGCAACCCGCCCGTGACTGGGGGATGAACCAGACGCCCAGTCGGTGCGTACTGGGAGCGAGGCCGGAGGGACGCGATGGCCAAGTTCTTACTGTGGTTGATCCTGCTGCTGCTGTGCTGGCCGCTGGCCGTGCTGGCGCTCGTGCTCTACCCGCTGGTGTGGCTCCTGCTGCTGCCGTTTCGCATCCTCGGCGTCGCCGTCGGCGGGGTGTTGGAACTGCTGCGCGCCGTCATCACGCTCCCCGCCCGCCTGCTCGGCGGCCCGCGCCGGATCTGAGCCGGCGGCGCGCCGCCGTGCCATCCGCGTCAGTGCCGGAAGGGCTTGCCCTCGATGTCACAGCAGACGGGCCCGGCCGGGGAGTATTGGACACCCTCCGGGTCGAACGCTTCCTTGACACTCCAGTTCCTAATCGTCCCGTCCTTGGCCACGACGAACGTCCACCGTCGGAAGACCCAGATGGAACCCGGCATACGGTCGGACCCGGCGACCATCGGTTTCGCCGGCTCGCGCAGGCTGTCCCAGACGTAGATGCTCTCGTCCCCGGCCGGTGGACTCCCCGTCGGCTTCGAGAAGAGAACCTTGATCTTGGCCGGGAGGTTGACGGCGGTCCACTCTCCGGTCGCGGGCCGCTCCCAGGTCGGGGGGCCCAACCTGGAGATGACCTCGCCGATCGGGCGCCCTCCCCACTTGGTCGCGACCATGCTCGCGCACCCACCGAGAAACAGCAGGCCCGCCCCGGCTACGACGGTACTGACGCTGCTCGTCCCTCTCATCGTCGCCTCCGATCCTGCAGATCAGAGTGCAAGGCCCGTGCCGGGACCAAGTCGTGTCTCACAGTCCGATCCCAATTCGGAACGTCCTCTCAGGAGGCCGGCCTCGTCCGGCGGCCCGGCGCGGCCGCCGCCGCCGGCCTACTGGTCCTGGCGGTTGTACGAGGTGATGATGCCGTCCGCGTTCACGGTCATCATTCGGAGCGTGGTCCTCATCTCGCGCGCGGTGTTCATGCCGCCTATCCCGGGCGAGTCGGAGTACGAGTTGTGCGTGAACTTCCAGACGTACACCTTGCCGTTTGCGTCCGGGATGACCTTGGTGGGCGGGCCGTAGCGCGCGATCGCCTCGTCGATCTTGCGCCCCTCCCACTTGGGTTCGGGCTGCAACGTGGCGCAGCTCGAGAGCACGCCGAGGACCAAGACCCCAACCACGACACACACGGTTGCACGGCGAGACGTCATATGCACTCCTCCTGAACGCCCAACCACTGTACACCGCGGCCGGCCTTCAAACCAGGAGATAGGAGGGGCGGTGGGGCGCCGGCGTGGCGGCCGCTTTATTGGCCGACGAAGTTGTACGAGGTGATGACGCCGCTCGAGTTGACCGTCATCATCCGCCGCGTGACGCGGGTTTCCCGCGTGGCGCCGGGGAACCCGCCCATCCCCTGCATCGTGTGTCGTGACTCCCAGACGTAAGTCTTGCCGGTGTTGGACGGCGCGACCCGGGTGGGCGGACCGTAGGCGGCGATCGCGTCCTCGACCCTTCGGCCTTCCCACCTGGTCTCGGGCGGCGTCGAGGCGCAAGCGGCCAACCAGCCGACGAGGACGACGCACGCTGCGAGCAGAACGGTGGCGCGCGGGAGCTTCATGGGATTCTCCAGTGCGGCAATTCTATCCGAGCGACCCCGGGGTCGGCCACCACGCGTCTTTGCGCGAGCGTCACCCCGCGGCGGGCGCCGGCGGCGGCGTCCCGGCCGGCCCCCCGGCGGGCTTGCGCCGGCGGCGACGACGGCGCTTCTTCCCCGGCTGGGGGGGCGCTTCGGGGGCGGGAGGCGGCGCAGCGGGTGGTGGCGCGGCCGGCGGCGGCGCAGCGGACGCCGGGCGCTGCGGCGCCTCGTGGCGGGTGTGCCCAGGCGCCCGTGGCCGCGGCAGCACCCGCTTGAACATCGCGTCGTCCGCGAACTTCACCGGGATGCTGGCGCCCAGGAGCTTCTCGATCGACGGCAGCGAGAAGACGAAGTTCTCGCACGCAAGGGAGATCGCCTTGCCGTCGGCGCCGACGCGCGCGGTGCGGCCCACCCGATGGATGTAGTCCTCGGGGTCCTGGGGAAGATCGTAGTTGATCACGTGCGAGACACCTTCGATGTGAAGGCCGCGCGAGGCGACGTCGGTGGCCACCAGGATCGGGAGCGTCCCGTCCTTGAAGTCGGAGAGCACCTTCAGGCGCCGGCGCTGGATCACCGAGCCCGTGAGCCCGCGCGCGTCGAAGCCGTGGCGCTCGAGACGCTCCACGAGGCGGCGCGCCTCCTCGCGGGTGTTGACGAAGATCATCGTGCGGCTGGTCCCCTCCTGCGCCAACAACCCCAGCAGCAGGGAGAACTTCTCGCGCGCGCCGACGTGGTACAGCGCCTGCTCGAGGCGGTCGGGCGTGATCTCCTCGGGGTTGACGACGATCTCGGCCGGGTTGCGCATCTCGTTGTAGCCGAGCGCCAGCACCCGGGGCGAGAGCGTCGCCGTGTAGAACATCGTCTGGCGCTTCGAGGGGGGCGGCAGCCGGCGCGTGATCTCCCGCAGGTCGTCGACGAACCCCATGTCGAACATCCGGTCGGCTTCGTCCACCACGAACACTTCGACGTGGCGCAGCGAGGTCACGCCCTGGCGCAGGTAGTCGAGCAGCCGGCCGGGCGTCCCGACCAGGAGGTCCACGCCGTGCAGCAGCTCGTCGCGCTGTTCGCGGTAGTCCATCCCGCCGAACACCGCCTCGGTGACGAGTCCGGTGTGCCGCCCCAGCTTTTCGGCGTCGTCCGCGACCTGCACCACCAGCTCGCGGGTCGGCGCGATGATGAGCGCCCGCGGCACCCGCGGCTCGGGCGCCGGCGAGGCCAGCAGCTTGGCGAAGATCGTGACCAGGTACGCCGCGGTCTTGCCGGTGCCGGTTTGCGCCTGGGCGGCCACGTCGCGCCCCGCGAGCGTGAGCGGCAGCACCTCCGCCTGCACCAGCGTGCACTGCGTGAAGCCGGCCTCGTCGAGGCCTTGCTGCACCTGGAGGGGGAGGGCGAACTCGGAAAACGTGCGTTGCGAAAACAGCGTACTCGTCGTACTCACGGCGCCAGTATACTCGGCCTCCGCCACCCACCCAACCAGTTGGCGGTTTGCCCCCGCTCGGCCGCACGGCCGCCACTCGACAGTTCCCCGGCCCACTCGACGGACCAGCAAGGTGCCCGTTCGCGGTCAACTGCCGATCCGGCCATTACGGCGGGTTACCCCAGGCGAAAGGTTGGCTTCAGTTCGAGGAGTTGGCGTCGGAGAGTCACCGCTGGAGAGAGCAAGGCCGGGTCAGGTACTCGCCCGACCCGGCCTTGCGTGGTTCCTGCCTCAAGACCGGCCTACAGCCGCACGCGGCCGCCGGATCAGAGCCTCATGGCCACGGCAGCGACGCCCACAACGATCACGAGGAGAATCATGACGAGGACGCCCGGCCAGCCCAGCGCGGGAATCGCTTCCTGGCCGTTCTGCGCCGTTGCGGTCGCCGAGTTGTTCGCCGGGTTCGAGTCCGTGAAGCTGCCCGAGACCGTGGCGGTGTTCGAGATCGTGCCGAGCTGGGTGGGTGTGACGACGATCGTCACGGTCGCCGACCCCGGGTAGGCGATGTTCCCGAGGTTGCAGGTGATCGCGGAGACGCCGAGGCACACACCCTGGCTCGGCGTCGCGGAGACCAGGGTCACCCCGGCCGGGAGGTTGTCGCTGACCGCGACGTTCTGCGCAACAGCGGGGCCGTTGTTGGTTGCGGTCAGCGTGAAGGTCAGGGGTCCACCAGCCGGATTCACAACGGCCGGAGCGGCGCTCTTGGTGATGGCAATGTCCGTCGCAGGCCCAGTCAGTGGCACCGAGATCAGCGGCCCGATCGTTGGGCTCACGGCACTACCGGTCGGGTTGGTCCCGTCGCTCTCGATCGTGTACGTCCCATTGTCGATGGATCCGGTGGCGCCGGCGTTCACGGTCACCGCGACCTGGAACGTGCCCGAGCCGCCCGCCGCGAGCTGCCCGAAGTTGCACGTCACCACGCCCGCAGCCTGGGAACAGTGGGTCGCGTCCGAGACCGACGCGAACGTCGTCTGTGCCGGGACCGTCTCCTTCACGTACACGTCCCCCGCGGCCGCGCTGCCGCCGTTGCGATAGGTAAAGGTGTAGGTGAGGGTGTCGCCGGGCGCGACGATCGTCTTGTCGGCGACCTTCTGCACCGAGAGTCCGGGGATGTCGCGGCCAAAGGCGTCCACGTAGACGTAGCCGAAGTGGCCGCCCTGCGCACACCCTGCACCGATGACCTCGATCTCGACGGTGTCGCCCACGGCCAGCTGCGAGTTGCCGGGCGCGATGTCGTTGATCTGCCAGTCCGTGTATAGCACTCCGTTCGAGGTCTTCCAGAGGACGCCCGGCTGGTTGGAGAAGTTCAGGGACTCGTAAAGCAAGGCGTTCGACTTGGTGACGTTGCGGACC
Source organism: Acidobacteria bacterium 37-71-11 (assembly GCA_002279285.1). Lineage (GTDB taxonomy): Bacteria > Acidobacteriota > Thermoanaerobaculia > Thermoanaerobaculales > Thermoanaerobaculaceae > RBG-13-68-16. The sequence continues at coordinate 10,000 of NCBR01000102.1, read as the reverse complement.
CCGACGTAGAAGTACGGTTGCTGTGCGGCCGTGTGACCCGGATTTTCGAGCACCGGCGCGTACGCAAAGCGGATGTGCACCTTCCCATCGGTGTCGACGTCCGCCGCGGACATCGTCGCCTGCTGCACGATCGAGTTCGAGTGGTAACTTGCATAATTGTTGTTGACCCTGGCCGAGTACACACCGAACTTGGGGAACTTGAGCGACGCCGAACCGCCAAGGACGGGATCGACCCCGGTTTCGGGGGGCACTGCGGTCACAATGGCGTCTTCGGCGATGTCACCCCCGGCCGCGCGCGTGATGCTCGCACCGCTGAACGGTTGAGTGCCAGTCAACCCCCCGGTGTTCAGGAACGACGTTTGCGTCCACCCCGTGAAGTCGCCAGACTCGAAGCCGCCGTTGGTGAACGCCGCGTAGACATAGGCCGAGACACCAGCCAGCAGGACGATACACGAAACCAACAACCAGACTCTCTTTCCTTGCAAGCGCATCTTCGTTCCTCCTTTATGGGCACGTCCGCTATGGGCACGTCCGCGCCCGAACGATTCCGATATTCCCTTCACGTCCTCGGTACGGTCTCGACCGAGGTCACGCGCACGACCGCTTCGATCACACCGTTGGACTCGAACGACTGCACCGAAGGGAGAAACCACGGCCCGGCCCGGAAGAACGAGGGGAAGTACACGCGGCCGGAGTCGTCCTCGACCGCCAGCATCCCCCCGGTGATCCCGCCCCAGACGACGCGAAACCGTCCCCGCGAGTCGACGGCATCGAGAGCCGCGACGCCCTCGGTCGGAAAAACCGTCGGCACGAGCGTGCCGCCCCGTGCCAGCGCCTCCGCCACGTGCCTGAGAACGAACAGCGACCGCATCCGCAGTTCGGCGAATTCCTCCGTTGGCTCGAACGAACCCGGCCAACCCACCGGCAGGCTCAAGCGCAGCCCTGCAGGCGTCAACGACACGACCGGCGCCGTTTCCCCGGCGCCGCGCAGCCTCAGCTCGTAACGGTCTGGCCAGACCCCGACCTCCTCGATCGGCAGCCGCGCACCCCCGTTCGCGAACTCGAGTATGCCGGCCAGCCTCACTCGTGCGATGCGCGCGGCCGCACCGGGGTCGCCCAGCGCACGAAACCGGTCCAAAATCTCCTCGAGCGTCGGCGCTACCAGCCTGGCGTGTTCATGATGCGCATGCTCGCCCTCGGTCGTCGCCGTCGCGATGACGCCACCCCGAGATGAACTCGGTTGACACCCGAGGAGTAGAGCACTCCCCAGCGTGAGACCGGCTCGAAAAACAAAACTACCCAGTGCGCTGCAACTGATCATGCCACCTCTCTGTCAAGATCCCAAACGAACGGGTCAAGGAATGGTCTCAGCTGTACGCCTGCCATGTCAAGATGGTGCGCAGGTTGGCAGGAGGAATCAATGCCTCAATCAGTACTGATACTCTGTCCAGTGTTTCTCAACAGATCTCGGCCCAGCGCCATTCAACCCGGAGCTGGCTGTCTCTTGGCATCGCCGCGTCGGCTTGCTAAGGTGCGGTATCGGGCGGGCACGCGAGCAAACACCGTGGCGCCGTCGCCCCCCCATGGAGACCGCGCATGAGCACCATCCGTCCGCTACCATCGCCGGAAACCGGAACGGCCACCGTGCACCGGTCCACGCTGATCCTCGCCCTGATCGCGCTCGCGGGGCTCACCTATGTCGCCGGCCTCAACGTGCTGCCGCTCACCGATCCGGACGAGGTGTTCTACGCGCAGACGGCGCGCGAGATGCTGCAGCATCACAGCGTGCTCACGCCGCTCATGTTCGGCCACCCGCAGTTCGAGAAGCCGCCGCTCACCTACTGGTGCCTGATGGCGTCGTTCTCGGCGTTCGGCGTGACCCCGTGGGCGGCGCGACTGATCCCGGCGCTGTTCGGCATGCTGGGGGTCGCCGCCACGTACTTCTTCGGCCGCCGTGTGCTCCCGGAGCGGACCGCGGCGATCGCCGCGCTGATCCAGGCGAGCTGCCTGGTCTGCCTCGGCCAGTCGATCGCGCTGCTCACCGACATGGTGTTCACCTCGCTGATCGTGATCAGCATGTGGGGGTTCTACCTGTGGTTCGCCGAGCGACGGCAGCGCTTCCTGTACCTCTTCGCGACCGCCGCCGCCCTCGCCGTACTGACCAAGGGGCCGGTGGGGATCATCGCCGAGCTGCTGGCGATCGTCGCGTTCCTGCTGGTGACGAAGCGCCGCGAGGCGCTGCGGTCGTTCCTCCTTCACCCTTGGTGGCTCGTCTTCGGAGTACTCGCCGGGCCGTGGTACCTGTACGCGACCCTCACGTACGGCCGGGCGTTCACATGGGAGTTCCTCGTCCACGACAACTGGGACCGGATCCTGCGGGCGGAGCACACGAACTTCGACAACCAGTACTTCTACCCGGCGGTGCTCATCGTGGGTTTGTTCCCGTGGACGCCGCTGCTCGCGTTCCTCGGCGCCGGCTGGAAGAAGCACCGCGAACTCGCGACCTTCCTCGGGATGTGGTTCCTGGCGGTGTACGTGATCTTCGCGATCGCGCACTCCAAGCTCGCGAGCTACATCCTGCCGCTGTTCCCCGCGATCGCCGTCCTGCTCGCGCTCTCGCTCGAGTCGCTCGACGGGATGCGCCGCCGCACGGCGGCCGCGGCCGCCCTGTTCATGCTGTTCGGCGCCGGGATGATCGCGGCGCCGTGGCTCGCGCGCGGACCCCTCGCCGCGGAGCTGCGCCCGCTGCTGCTCGCGGTGGCGGCGTTCGGCGTGGTCCAACTGGCGTGCGGCGCGCTGCTGCTGATGCGCCGCCTCGCGCCCGTCATCGCCCTCAACGCCGCCGGCTTCCTGGCGGTCGTGCTCCTCGGCTTCCTCTCGGTCCCCGCGGCGGCCACCGACGGCTTCACCGACGCCGGCATGGCGCGGATCGTCGCCGAGCAGAGGCTCGCCGGCGAGACGATCGTGACGAGCAAGCTCTACGCCCGCGGCGTGAATTTCTACACCGGCAACCCCATCGCCGTCATGGACACGCGCGCCCACCCGTTCTGGAGCCCGCACCCGGTCCCGGTGCTCTGGCAGGACGACCAGATCCGCGCGTTCTTCGACGACAAGCCCAAGGTGCTGTGCGTGATCCGCCCGGGCGACGTTCGCCGCCTCGACACGCTCTGGGCGCCGCCGATAGCGGACCATCTGCTGCGTTGCCCTTCGGCGGCTCGCGTGCTCACGTAGCCTCCGGCTACGCTCCGCCGCGTCCGCCTCGGGCGCCTTGCATCTGGCCCACTCTCGGCGGCGCGGCTACACGCCGCAAGCTCCGGCACCCTGCCTGTCGGTCTTGTGTTCGTCTTCGAGGGAGGCACTCGGGGCTGCGCGGCCTGCGGCCGGCGCCGCCGGCTCGGACCACGGACCACTGACCACGTCTTCGCCCTGCCTCACGCCACCTTGCTGTGGCGGTAGCCGTAGCTGGCGTAGATCACCAGGCCGATGACCAGCCAGACGAGGAAGCGCAGCCAGGTCACGAGCGGCAGGCTGAACATGAGGTAGCCGCAGAGCACGATGCCGAGGATCGGGATCACCGGGAACAGCGGCACCCGGAACGGCCGCTCGACCTCGCCGCGGGTGCGGCGCAGCACCAGGACGCCGGCCGAGACGATCATGAACGCGAACAGCGTGCCGATCGAGCACAGCTCGGCGACCACGTTGATCGGGGTCAGCGCGGCCGACACCGCCACGATCGACCCGGTGATGATCGTGGTCAGGTACGGCGTGCGGAAGCGCGGGTGCACCTTCGACATCAGCGGCGGCAGCAAGCCGTCGCGCGACATCGCGAACAGGATGCGCGGCTGGCCGAGCAGCAGCACGAGCAGCACGCTCGTGATCCCGGCGAGCGCGCCGACACTCACCAGCATCGAGGCCCACGGCTTGTGCAGCACGTTGAGGACGAGCGCCACCGGGTCGGCAACGTTGAGCTGCTGGTAGGGAACGATGCCGGTCATGATCGCGGCCACGACCACGTACAGGATCGTCGCCACCACCAGCGAGCCCATGATCCCGAACGGCATATCCCGCTGCGGGTCGACCGCTTCCTCGGCGGTGGTCGACACCGCGTCGAATCCGACGTAGGCGAGGAACACGATCGCCGCAGCGGTCATCACGCCCTTGAAACCGAACGGCATGAACGGCTGCCAGTTCCCCGGGTTCACGTACCAGGCGGTGAGCCCGATGAAGATGAGGATCACCGTGATCTTGATGATCACCATCACCAGGTTGACGCGGGCGCTCTCCTTGATCCCGCGCACCAGCAGCCACGTCAGCACGCCCACGATCAGCACCGCGGGAAGGTTCAGGACGCCAGAGTTCAGCCCCCACGGCGCCGCGCACCAGGCGTGCGGGAGCTGCCAGCCGAACGGCTTGCCGAGGTGGTTGAGCAGGTTGACGAGGTACGCCGACCAGCCGATCGCCACCAGGCTCGCGCCCACCATGTATTCGAGGATCAGGTCCCAGCCGATAATCCAGGCGATCAACTCGCCGAGGGTCGCGTAGCCGTAGGTGTAGGCGCTCCCCGCCACCGGGATCATCGCCGCCAGCTCCGCGTAGCACAGCGCCGCGCAGGCGCACGCCGAGGCCGCGACGGCGAACGAGAGGATGATGCCGGGCCCCGCGTGGTTGGCGGCCTCCACCCCCGGAAGCACGAAGATCCCCACCCCGATGATGCAGCCGATCCCGATGGCGACGAGGTCCCAGCGGCCGAGAGCGCGCTTGAGGCCGAGCTTTTCGTTGTCGGTTTCCGCTAGGACCAGGGTCAGGGGTTTGGTGCGCAGGAGCGAAAGGCCCATCGCGACGCCTCCTCGACGAGTTGACTGCACGGCTGCAAAACGTCGCGTCACTCTAGCAGCGGGGTTTGGTCGAAGGGAAGAGGCGCGGTGGTCCGCTCAGCGGAACGCTCCGTCCCGGCGTTCGATCCACGTCTGGAGTTGCATCCTGCGCAGCGGCGAGTCGGCCCTCGGGGCGAGCGCCTCGAGCGCCCCCCGCCCCCCGCCGGCGTAGAGGTCGTGGATCACGGCACGTTCGAGCGCCGCCTGCCAGGTCCCCGGGAACTTCGTTTGCCCCGCGACCGCGATCGCGACGGCGAGCCAGGTCGCGACGAGCGCGGGTTCGTACCAGTGCCGTGCCGTCACGGAAACCCACAGCAGGACGCCGGCAGCCGCCAGCCCAGCGACGCCGAGTACGGGCACGACGAGGGCGCCCGGCAGCCACGAGGGGACGTGGATGCCGCCAGCGATCAGGCCGGGCGCCAGCTTCAACGCCGGCAACGGGATATCCTCCGGCGGAAACGGGAAGCTCGCCACGCATGGCCACACCATGGCGCACCCCCAGAGCGCGCCGATGCCGGCAAGCATCCGCCCCCAGGCTTCGACGAGAAGGACTTCCGCCCACCGCGCCACGAGAAGGAAGACGAGCGGCAGCACCGGGAGCAGGTACCGCGGTCCCGGGAACCACCCGCCGTGGGCGTTGGGGTAGCCCGACATCGCAACGAGCAGCGCCAGCGGCGCGATCCACAGCGCGCAGCGTCCGGCCGCATCGCTGGGCCACTTCGACCGCACGAGCGCACCTGCCACCGCAAACGCGGCGATCGGCGCCCAGATGAAGAGTCCGCGGGCCGGGGAAAGGAGGAGCTCCGCCAGTCCCGCCGCGCTCGGCAGCGAGATACCGAAGAACCCGTGCCGGACGAGCGCGGCAAACCTTCCGTACGCCTCGTGCCCAGTCGACAACGACAGCGGCGACCCGAAGCACGCCGCGTTGTAGGCACCCAAGAGGGCCGTCGGGATCGCCCCGCCCAGGCCCAAAGCGACGCTGCCGCGCACGCCCAGGCGGCGTACGGCGGCGAGAATCAAGACAACCGCGGGCAGCGCGACCGTGTACTCGCAGGTCGCGGCCCAGGCCAGCAGGAAGCCGGTCAGCGCCGCCGCACCGGGGCGGGGCGGCGCCCCCTCGAACAGCATCAGGAACGCGGCCAGCAGCAGGCAGGCAGTGAGGGCGTGAGCAAACAGCAGCAGCGAGGCCGCAAGCGCGGGTGTGGCGAGGGCGTACGCCGCTACGGCAAACGGCCCGCCGCGGGGGAACCTCGTTGCGGTCGCGCGCGCCAACAGCAACACGGTGAGCACGAACGGCAGCGAGGCGGCGAGCCACCGGCCAAGGACGAGCGTCCAGGCCAGCTCGGCCTGGGTCCCGTGAGCGAGCGCATGCGCCACGAACGCACCGGGAAGAACGAGCGGCAACAGGCCGGGCGCCTTGTTCGGGAACCGCCGCCCGGCGAACGACGCGACGTCCTCCATCCCCCCCAGCCGGGTCAGCTCGGGGCCGATCTCCAGGCTCCCGCGGGTGACCACGGCGATGGCCTGGTAGGCGCGGGCGCGCTCGTTGGGGCTGTCGAAGCCGGGCCAGACGTTGGCGACGACCAACTGAACCGCGATTACGATCCCCACCACCGCGGCGAGCCACACGCGCGAGGACCCAGGCTCGGCTTTTGTCGCCGTCACTTGGTCAGTCTACCGCCTACCGCACGACAACGGCGCCTTGACGCGGCGCCCGGACAGGCGTAGGAAGAGGTCAAACACGCATTGGAACGACCGGAGGCTCACCATGGTACGGACGCCTTCCACCTCCTGCCGCCGCGACGGCATCGCCTGCATCTTGCCGCCGCACATCCTGTGGGCGATCGTCGCCAACGGGGACGCCGAGCAGCGCGCTTGGGCACTGCAGGCGCTCGCGATCTCCGAGAGGATCCGCGGCCGGCGCGAGCTGCTCGGCGACATTGCGACCGCCGCCGCGGCCGCCGCTCCCGGCAAACAGCGCACGGTGTACGACGCCAAGCACGGCTCGCAGCTCCCCGGCGCGAAAGCGCGCGGCGAGGGCGACCCGCCGGGCAAGGACGTCGCGGTCAACGAGGCGTACGACGGCGCCGGCGCCACGTACGATCTCTACCAGGACGTCTTCGGCCGCGACTCGATCGACGACCGCGGCATGCCGCTCGTCGCCACCGTCCACTACCAGCGGGGCTACGACAACGCGTTCTGGGACGGCGCCCAGATGGTGTACGGGGACGGCGACGGGAAGATCTTCCAGCGCTTCACCAAGGCCGTCGACGTGATCGGTCACGAGCTGACCCACGGCGTCACGCAGTACGAGGCGAGCCTCGACTACGCCGACCAACCGGGGGCGCTCAACGAGTCGTTCTCCGACGTCTTCGGCTCGCTCGTCAAGCAGCGGACGCTCGGGCAAACCGCTGAGCAGGCCGACTGGCTGATCGGCGCCGGCCTGTTCACCGCCGCCGTCCGCGGCGCGGCGCTGCGCTCGATGGCGGCGCCCGGCACCGCGTACGACGACCCGCTGATCGGCAAGGACCCGCAGCCGGCCGACATGGCGCACTACGTCGAGACGGCCGACGACAACGGCGGCGTCCACATCAACTCCGGCATCCCCAACCGCGCGTTCTACCTGGCGGCGGTCGCGATCGGCGGCTTCGCGTGGGAAACGGCGGGCAAGGTCTGGTACGTCACGCTGCGCGACCGGCTGCGACCGAGCTCGGACTTCAAGGCCGCGGCCGCATCGACGATCGCGGCGGCGAAGGAGCTGTTCGGCGCGCGCGGCGGGGTGGCGAAGGCTGTCGCCGTCGCCTGGAAACGGGTGGGGGTAGTCTAGAGGCCATGAAGGTCCGCCTCGAGCGCTCCGGGGGGGTTGCCAACATCCGCCGCACCGTGACGGTGGACGCCGCGGCGCTCCCGTCGGAGCGCGCGGAGGAGCTGCACCGCCTGGTGGCAGCGGCCGACCTTGCCACCATTCCGGAGAACCCGACGCCGCTCGCGGGTCGTCCCGACCGCTTCGTCTACCGGCTCACGATCGAGGACGAGGCCAGCGGTCGTTCGGTCAGCGTGAACGAGGAAACCGCGTCCGAGCCGGTCCGGCACCTGATCGACTGGCTGCAGGCGAGCGCCGAGGGCTAGCCACCCGGCGAGCCCGGGCGCCCTCGAACGCGGCCCGCGGATCACCTTCTGCCGCCGCCCCGCGGGGTTCGGCGGCAGGCGCTGGAAGACCCCGCAGCAATGGACTTTGGCCGTGCTCCGGCTTGAGTTTGCGGGCCGTCAGGCGTACTGTTTCCGATTCGAGGTGGGTATGCCCGGGGTTGTCGAGAAGGTCATCGAGCTGTTCGTTGGTTCCACGCACGAGCGGGAGGTCAAGCGCCTCACCCCGCGCGTGGCCGAGATCAATGCGAAGGAAGCGGAAGTCCAGGCGCTCTCGGATGATGCGCTACGAGTGCGGGCGACCGCCATCCGCGACGACATCCAGTCGCGCCTCGCCGATCTGCCGGCGGAGTACAAGGAGCGCCGCACGCTCGTCAAGGAGACGTTCCAGCTGATCGGCGGCATGGTCCTGCACGAGGGCAAGATCGCCGAGATGAGGACCGGCGAGGGCAAGACCCTGGTCGCGACGCTGCCGGTGGTGCTCAATGCTCTCTCGGGACGCGGCGTCCACGTCGTCACGGTGAACGACTACCTCGCCAAGCGCGACGCCGAGTGGATGGGGCAGATCTACCGCTTCCTCGGCCTCTCGGTCGGATGCATCCAGAACCAGATGGAGGACGCCGAGCGCAAGGCTGCGTACCAGGCGGACATCACCTACGGCACCAACAACGAGTTCGGCTTCGACTACCTGCGCGACAACATGAAGTTCGAAGTCGAGAACATGGTGCAGCGCAAACACGTCTACGCGATCGTCGACGAGGTTGACTCGATCCTGGTGGACGAGGCGCGCACCCCGCTCATCATCTCGGGGCCGTCGGAGCTGTCCGTCGGGCTCTACTACGAGGTCGACCACATCATCCCGAAGTTCGTCAAGGGCGAGGAGATCAAGGACAAATACGGCAACAAGTCAACCACCGGCGACTACCTGCTCGACGAGAAAGCGCACACCTCCTCCCTCACCGAAGAGGGAGTCTTCAAGGCGGAGAAGCTGCTTGGGGTCCCCAACCTGTACGACCCCTCCAACATCGAGACGCTGCACGCGGTGCAGCAGGCGCTGCGGGCGCACACCCTGTACCACCTCGACCGGGACTACATCGTCAAGGACGGCCAGGTGATCATCGTCGACGAGTTCACCGGGCGGCTGATGCCGGGCCGGCGTTGGTCGGACGGGCTGCATCAGGCGATCGAGGCGAAGGAAAACGTCAAGATCGAGGCCGAGAACCAGACCCTCGCCACGATCACCCTACAGAACTACTTCCGCATGTACGAGAAGCTCGCCGGCATGACCGGAACCGCGGAGACCGAGGCCGAGGAGTTCGCGCACATCTACGGCCTCGACGTCGTGGTGATCCCGACCAACCGCGACATGATCCGCGCCGACAACCCCGACATCATCTACCGCACCGAGAAGGAGAAGTGGACGGCGGTCGTCGAGGAGCTCGTCGAGCTACACGACAAGGGCCAGCCGGTCCTGGTCGGCACGGTCTCGATCGAGAGGTCGGAGCACCTCTCCGAGCTGCTCAAACGCCGCAACGTTCCGCACGTCGTGCTCAACGCCAAGTTCCACGAGCGCGAGGCCGGGATCGTGGCTCAGGCGGGCCGTCACGCCGCGCTCACCATCGCGACCAACATGGCCGGCCGCGGCACCGACATCATCCTCGGCGGCAACCCCGAAGGGCTCGCGAGGGCCGAGGCCGACCCTGGGAAGGAGCCGGAGGCGTACGCCGCGGCGGTCGAAAAGTACAAGGTGAAGTGCGCCGGGGAGCGCGAAAAGGTCCTGGCGGCCGGCGGGCTGCACATCCTCGGGACGGAGCGCCACGAGTCGCGCCGCATCGACAACCAGCTCCGCGGCCGGTCGGGCCGACAGGGAGACCCCGGAGCGTCGCGCTTCATCCTCTCGCTCGAGGACGACCTGATGCGCATCTTCGCCTCCGACCGCCTCCGCGAGTGGATGAAGCACCTCGGCATGGAGGAGGGCG
>NCBR01000304.1 GCA_002279285.1 Acidobacteria bacterium 37-71-11 | reverse complement strand
CTGACCGACCTGATGCTACCGGGGATCCATGGCGCCGAACTGGCGGCACGCCTGAAGCATCGCTGGCCGGACCTGCGCGTCATCTTGATGTCCGGCTACCTGCCCGATGACGCGATGCGTCAAGACGTCGAGTCTGGGAAGATTCAATTCCTCCAGAAGCCTTTCGGCGTTGCAGCGCTCGCCGCCGAGGTCCGTGCCGCGCTGACAGGCGGCGCGTGAGGCCGCAAACCTCCCGCCCGGCGTCAACCCGGTCTCCGAGGCGATGACCCAGCCGGACCTCCGGTCATTGTTGGCGCTCGACAGCCGAGCGGCCACCCCGTGCCGGTGCCTGCCGGAACTCGCCGCCACCGCGGCCGCAGAAATCCTTTGGGTGGCTGACGCGCTCGCCCTGGTGTAAGCGCCGTACGTCATCGGCAGGGCCAGCCCGGCTGCGACCGCAGACCGCACGAAGTGAGTCACCGCCGAGGGGTTGGACGTTGTGGATTTCTCGCGACCAGCGCTCTTGGGTGCACGATTCGCTTGAAGCCGTGACGCAGAAGGAGGCCGCATTGGTAAGGGAGCCCCAACCATTTCCTGCCCCCATCGAGGATGACGGGGTCCTCGCGGCAAACGTCGGACCCTGGGGCGGGCCGTTTCGTGCGGCGAAGTCGGTGATGCATTGAGATCTTCGGGCGAGCCTCCGAAGAAGAAGAAGAGCCGGCAGGCTCCCTGCACCGGCAGGGAGGGTCCCGGACGGTCGCCGGAATGGCAGGAGGCGATCTTCGAGGGCTCCCGCGACGCGATTTTCATCAGCGACGAGGACTCCCGTTTTATAGCGGTGAACCGCGCGGCGTGCGACCTGACCGGCTACGCTCGCGAGGAGCTACTCGATCTGAGGATCCCCGATCTCCACGAAGACGTGGACCTTGACGCCTACCACCGGTATCACGGTCTCATCATGGCTGGGCAGGCCGTTCTCAGTGAAGCCCAGCTCCTCAGGAAAGACGGCACTAAGGTCGCAACCGAGTTCAATAGCATCCGGATCGTCATTGATGGCACGCGGTACGAACACACCACCGCGCGGGACATCACCGAGCGCCACCTGGCCGAGGCCGCCTTCCGTGAGCGGGATGAGTTCTGCCAGAGGATCTTCGACGGCGCCAACGACGCCATTGTCATCATCGCCCTCGACGGACGAATCCTGGAGGCGAACCTCACGGCATCCCGGCGGCTCGGGTACACCGTCGACGAGCTGAGGAGAATGACGGTCGCGGAGATCGATTCGCCCGAGGCCGTCGCGCACGTGCCGGAGAGGATCGCGAGAATCCTGGGAGAGGGGCATGCGATCTTCGAAACCGTTCAACAGCGCCGCGACGGGTCGCGGATTCCAACCGAGGTGAGCAGCCGTCTGATCAACCACCGAGGGGCAACGGCGATCTTGAGCATCCTCCGCGATCTCTCGGAGCGCAAACGGCTGGAAGAGGAGATGCACAGATTGGCCGCGGCCATCGAGCAGACCGGCGAATCGATCGTCATCACCGACGCAGGCGGGACGATCGAGTACGTCAACCCCGCCTTCACCCGCATGACCGGCTACGGTCGCGACGAGGCACTTGGCCGGAAGCTAAGGTTCCTCAGCAGTCGGCAACAGCCGAGAACGTTCTACCGGGAGGTATGGACAGTGCTCGCGCGTGGAGACGTGTGGCACGGCCATTTCCTCAACAAGCGCAAGGATATGACTCTCTTTGAAGCCGACGCTACGATTTCTCCAGTGCGTGACGAGACCGGAAAGGTTGCTCGCTACGTCGCGGTGCAACGCGACGTGACCCAGGAGATGGGTCTGGAGGCCCAACTCCGTCAGGTCCAGAAGCGGGAGGCGATCGGCAGGCTGGCCGGCAGCGTGGCGCACGACTTCAACAACCTGCTCCAGGCCATGCTGTCGCACGTTCAGCTTCTTCAGAGAGAGCCGCATCGTCGAGACTTTGAGTTGGCCGACCTGGAAGGCCAGATCCAACGCGGGGCTTGGCTCGCACAGCGCCTCCTGCTCTTTTCACGACCCGAGACCGCCCGGAGGGAGCAACTCGACCTCAACGAGGCGGTCCGCGGAGCCAGTAAGCTCCTCCGTCGATTGCTGCGCGAGAACATCATCCTGACGGTGACCACCGGTGACGGACCCTTTGTCATCGACGCCGATGGCGGACAACTCGATCAGGTCCTCATGAACCTTGCTCTCAACGCCGCCGACGCGATGCCGACAGGCGGCCGGCTCACCATCCGCACAGGCCGGGCCAACGGCATGGCCTGGTTCGACGTCGAGGACACCGGCACTGGCGTTCCGAAGGAGATTTGCGACAAGCTCTTCGAGCCTTTCTTCACGACGAAGCCCGCTGGGCTTGGCACGGGCCTCGGCCTGTCGATCGTGCAAGGCATCGTGACCGGCAACGGAGGTCGCATCGAGATGCAAACCGAGGTGAATGAGGGCACGACATTTCGCGTGCTGCTGCCCGAGGTCATCGGAGCCCAGGCGTCGGCGACCGTCGCCCCTGCCCCCGGGGCCGCGCTTCCCCATGGGAACGGCGAGCGAGTGCTGCTGGTCGAGGACGAGACGGGCGCCCGAGAAGCATTGCGAGAGATCCTGATCTCCCTCGGCTACGAAGTAACGGCCGTTGGCAGCGGCGCAGATGCGGGCCGTTTGCCTTTCGAGCCTGTGGTCGACGTCTTGCTCACCGACATCATGCTGCCCGACGTCGACGGTGTTTCCGTTGCTCGCGGCCTTCTCGACCGGTGGCCCAATTTGAAAGTGATCTTGATGTCGGGGTATAGCGAGGACGAGGCACAGAGCCGCGCCGCCGAGCTCGGCGGGGCCAGATTCCTGCAGAAGCCATTCGGCGTCGCGGCTCTCGCCGCCGAGATCCGCGCCGCGCTCATGGGCGGCGCGTGAAGCCCACGAAACTTCCACCCGGCATCATCGCGGTCGTCGAGAAGTGGAGCAGCGAGGGGGTGGGCGGCGCTGCATAGGTACCTGGTATCATCATTTCACCTTTTCCTGACACGACAGGGATGAAAACAGGTAGGTGGCTGTACCAGGGACGTGCTGGAGAGCGCCCGGGCGGCCTCCCGGCCGACGCTCGCAGGGAAGAGAGGGTCGTGAGAAGGCCAGTAAGTCGCCTGCTGTACTGGACGCCAAGAGTCCTCTGCATTCTGTTTGCCGCTTCCATCAGC
>NCBR01000303.1 GCA_002279285.1 Acidobacteria bacterium 37-71-11 | reverse complement strand
CGGTTCGTCTCCGCCTCCAGGCGCAGCGCGACCTGATCGACGTGCTCGATCCCTTCGACTTTGCCGCACCCCGGAGCGAGGTTGGGCGGCATACCGAGGTCGAGGAGGAAGGTCGGCGCGAGAAAAGCCGCCAGCTCCTGGTCGATCAACGGCGCCGGCGAGGAGGCGGCCGTGATCACCGCGGCGAAGCCGTCGGCGCTCGCCCGCAGCGACTCCAGCGGCCGGAACGTCCCTCCGCAGCGAGCGGCGAGCGCCTCGCCGCGCTCGCGGCCGCGGTTGAACACCACGATGCCGCGGGCGGGGTCCAGCTTGCGGACGAGCTCGGCCGCCAAACCGCCCATGCTGCCGGCGCCCACGACCGCCACCGGGCCGGCGGCGGCCGCCAGGCGCCGGCCGAGCCGGCGCTCCGCCAGCGAGAGCAGCGACACGGGGTGGCGCGACAGCCCGGTTTCGGTCCGCACCCGCTTGGCGGCGCGGAACGCCTGGGTGAAGAGGGCGGAGAGGCGCGGGCCGGCGACGCCGAAGTCGCTCGCGAGCCGAAACGCTTCTTTCACCTGGCCGAGGATCTGGTTGTCTCCGGGCATCAACGAGTCGAGCGCGGCCGTCACCCGGAACAGGTGTCTCGACGCGTTCTGCTCGTGCTCCGCCAGGCACTTCTCGAGCGCCGGGAGCGAGGACGCCCCGCCGGTGAGCCGCGGCAACGCCGAGGACAGCGCCATCAGCAGGCGGCCCGGACACAGCGGGCCCTCGTACGCGAGGTAGAACTCCGTGCGGTGACAGGTGGCGAGGTAGACCAACTCCTGCGCCCCGAGTTCGGCCTTCAAGCCGGGGAGTGCGCCCGCAACCGCATCGGCGGGAATCTGCGCCCGGCCGACCTCCTCCGGACCCGCGCCAGTCTGGTTGCAGCCAATGACCACGTAGCGTCGCATCATTCCCCCCGGAGGTGAAGTATGAGGAGAGAACTGTCATAAGGGAAGCGGGTTTTGGTCAGCGTTCCGTTACGGAAGTGCAATGTTTCCGCAATTATGCGAAGTGATCTCATGCGCCATGTGGCAACTGTTTGCGCCACACGGCCCACCCCGCCGGCTGCGCGCCCCGGCAGTGTCAGAGTGTGAGCGCCGTCGCGCAGGGGGATGACCGCCGTCGAGCCCGCCCCGGCGCCGGCTTTGCGGCCGGCTGCGTCCGAGCGCTCACGGTTTCCCTGTCGCCGGACCGGGCGCAGCAGAGCGCTCGCTGCGCGCCACCAGGTACCATCCGCCTGCACCGCGCAGCAGCAGCGCCGGACCGCCGGTGGAACCGGCGTCGAGCAGGCCAGAGAGCGAGTCGGCCTTCTCCAGCCAGGCCTCGTAGACCGCGGTCAGCCCGAGTCGCGCGCACAGCTCGGCTGGTTGCTCGCCGGCCGGCTTCATCGTCGCGGTGTCGAGGATCGCGGTCCGGCGCTTTTGGCCCGTCAGCAGCACGAGCAGCCGCCCGTCGCGCAGGAGGCGGCCGTCGAGCACCCTGGCGGCGGGGAGGGCGCAGCGAAAGCGCGGCTTGCCGCTCTCGGTCCCGGTCCCCACGACGGCGCCCTCGCCGTCGATCGCGGCCACGACCCCGCCGGCGAGGTCAACGTCGGCGATCCGCCAGGCGCCGCCGCTCCCCTCGCGCTTCCACGCCACGCCGCCCGGCGAGCGGTATCGCATCAACCCGCCGCCGACGAGGGTCAGGAGCATGTCGTCGGGCGAGAGCGCGACGACCCCGGCGAACGCCGCCGAACCACGTGCCAGCAGCTTCTCCCCGGCGAAGCGAAACGTCACCGCGACGCCAGCCCCGGTGGGGATGTCGCCCGGCAGGCCGAAGTACTCGCGCGCCGGCGGATCGAGGGGCAGGAAGCCGTACAGCCCCTTGCCGTCGAGTGTGAGACGGCTGGCCTCGGTCGGGAAGAGCTCGGAGAGCCCCGAGTTCGGCCACGCCAGACGCTCCCGTCCGTCCGCCGTGATCGCAACGAACACCTGCGCCATTCCCTGCACGTCGTGCGTCACGTAGCGCAGGTTCGGCCCGCAGTACTCGAGCACGCGCGGCGCCTTCCCCGGCAGCTCGATCCTCCCGCGCGGCGCCGGTGCCCAGACGCTGTCGAAGAGCTGCAGCTGGTCACCGGTGAGAACGGCGGCCATGCCGCTTGCGCGGTTCACCGCCACCGTGGTTGCCGCACCGGGAAAGCGCGGCGCAGGCAGCGGCGGAACCGTCTGCGACCACGCGGCCGCCACACCGGCGGCCGCGGCCATGACCTGGATCACCCAACGCAATCCGTTCCCGTTCATCGCCCCTTCCCTCCTCCGGCCGCTCGCCCGGCGAGCGCCGGGTCGTCCCGCCACCCGTGCGGGAGGCTCGTCGGCGCTCCCCGCCTGGGGTGAAGAACCCCGAGGTGATCGCGGTGGCAGGAGAAGCAGTCGTCGCGCAAAGGATGTCCGACCGGGCGCGGGTGCGCGCCGGCGCGCAGGTGACACCCCAGACACTTCGCCTCGGCTTGCGTGACGGCGTGGTCGCCGTCGGCCGGCAAACGCGGAGCCTTGCCCGACGTCGCCCACACGCCGATCGCAATCGGCGCCGCCAAGGCGACAACCCACGCGAACACTCGTCCCCTGACCCGCATCGTCGCCATGATAGACTCCCCAACCGATGCGGGGACTCGTTCGCGACGCCGCGCTCATCCTCATCGCCGCTCTCGTGCTCGGGACGGCCGCCAACCTCGTCCCCGGACGC
>NCBR01000101.1 GCA_002279285.1 Acidobacteria bacterium 37-71-11 | reverse complement strand
CCGTCGTGGATCTGGCTCGTGGGGGTGTCCGCCGCGCTCACGATGATCTGGGGGAACGTCGCCGCGCTGATCCAGGACAACGTGAAGCGCATGCTGGCGTTTTCGTCGATCGCCCACGCGGGGTACGCCCTCGTCGGCCTGGTGGCGGGAGGGCCGAGCGGGACCAACAGCGTGCTCTTCTACATGCTCGTCTACACCGTGACCAACCTGGGCGCGTTCGGCTTCGTGATCATGCTCGAGTCGCGGGGGTACGCCGGGGAGACCGTCTCGGACTACGCCGGCCTCGCTCGGCGGCATCCGGCCGCCGCGTTCGGCATGCTCCTGTTCATGCTTTCGCTCGGCGGCATCCCGCCGACGGCGGGGTTCATGGGCAAGCTCTACCTGTTCGCCGCGGCCGTCAACGCCGGGTACGTCTGGCTGGTGGTGGTCGCGGTGCTGATGTCGGCGGTCTCGCTCTACTACTACCTCCGCATCGTGCTCCAGATGTACCTGCGTGACGGTGAAGGGGCCGAGCCCGCGGAGCTGGTCGCCGCCCCGTGGACCGAGCGCGTCATCTGGGTGTGCGGCGCCGCGGTGCTGGTCATCGGGATGCTCCCGGCGCCGTTCCTGGCGGCGGCGCGCGCCACGGTGGGGGTGTTGAGGCTGCCGTGAGCGACGAACGCCGTGGACGCTCGGCCGCCTCGATCAGGCGCATCGCCGATGCCACGTCCATCGGGCTCGCGTTCCCGATCGCGATGGCGATCGGGTTCTTCTTCGGGCGCTGGCTCGACGGCATCTTCTCGACGGCGCCGTGGTTGACGGTCGCCTTCACGGTGTTCGGGATCGCCGGAGGGTTTCTCAACGCGATCCGCACCGCGCTTCGGATCGGCCGCGAGGAGGACGAGGCGGCGAAGAACGGTAACAGGGGGGCCTAGGGTGTTGGCGAGGGACGCACTGCGGCCCGGGATCCCGCTCACGCTCGCCGCGGCGGGGGTCGCCGGTTGGCTCGGCGGGCCGTGGAACGCGCTCGCCTTGACCATCACCGCCGGCGTCGGTATCATCAACGCGTTTTTGCTGGAAGGGTTGTTCG
Organism: Acidobacteria bacterium 37-71-11; assembly: GCA_002279285.1. Lineage (GTDB taxonomy): Bacteria > Acidobacteriota > Thermoanaerobaculia > Thermoanaerobaculales > Thermoanaerobaculaceae > RBG-13-68-16. The sequence goes on along the minus strand of NCBR01000101.1, from coordinate 10,832 downwards.
GCCGCATGCTTCAGCCGGGCACACCCCATCTGACGCGGGGTGTCGTCGGGCTGGGGGCAGCGCGGTGGGCGTTGTGGGGCGGGTTGTTCGTCGGCTGGTACCTGATGCGCAGACGTATCGAGCTTTGGGCCGTCGCGGTGGGCGTCGCGTGCTTCCTGGTCACCATGAGCTTCGCGAGCGCGGGGTCCGCCGGGCGCGGTTCCGGGAGGGTAGGCGCCGGTGCACCATGAACTCTCGATCCTGTTCCACCCGGTGAACGCTCTGCTGGTGGCGTTGCTGGGCGTGCCCGCTCCCGGGTGGCAGAAGGCGATGGGGGTCGAGGGGGAGGCGGGCGTCTGGCTCCCCGACCATGTGATCATGGCGCTGCTCGTCGTCGTCATCGTGGCGGTGCTCGTGTTCCTCGCCCGGCGGAGCTACTCGCTCGAGCGTCCGTCGAGCCTGCAGCAGACGCTCGAGCTGCTGCTCTCGGGTCTGTCGAACCTCTCGGAGGACGTCGTCGGGCACGGCCGCGGCCGGGATTTCGTGCCGTTCATCATGGCCCTCGCCTTCTTCATCTTCATCGCGAACGCGTTCGGGCTGATCTTCTTCCTGCAGCCTCCGACGGCGAACACGAGCACGACGTTCGCCCTCTCGCTGACCGCGTTCCTCTTCTACAACATCGTGGGACTGCGCCGGCTGGGTCCTGTCAAGTACGCCAAACAGTTCGTGGGGCCGGTGTGGTGGCTGTTCCCGCTGATGGTGCCGATCGAGATCATCTCGCACCTGGCGCGCGTGCTCTCGCTCGCCCTGCGCTTGTTCGGCAACATCTTCGGCGAGCACACGGCCACCGGTATGTTTCTCGTCATCCTGCCGTTCTTCGTCCCCGCGATGATGGGCCTGGGGGTCCTCGGGGCCCTCATCCAGACGTTCATCTTCGTCATGTTGACCACGGTCTACGTCTCCGGAGCCGTGGCTGAGGAGCACTAGTCAAGGGCAAACCCGCGAAGGAGGAAACGCGATGAGGAAGAAGATGCTGGTGGTGATGATTGGGCTGGTCCTGCTGAGCCTTGCGGCTCCCGTTCTCGCGGCCGACCAGGGTGGCGCCGGAACATCCGGAATGCGCGACGCGTGGAAGTTCATCGCGGCCGCCCTGGTGCTCGGCGTTGCGGCGTTCGCCGGAGCGTTCGGCCAGGGGAAGGCCGTGGCCTCGGCGTGCACGAGCATGGGGCGCAACCCCGGCGCCGCCGGCCCGGTGCGCATCACCATGCTGCTCGGCGTGGCGTTCATCGAGTCGCTGGTCATCTACGCGCTCGTGATCGCCTTCATGATCCTCGGCAAGTGAACCCCGCGGCCGCCCGGCCGCGCCCGAACTGAAGCGAGTTCGCCCGGCCCGCCGCTCCGGCGGGCCGGGCTGTGTCCGTTTTGACCCGCTGCCGCCGCCCCGCCCCGGTCGCCCGTCGCCGCCGGCGGGCCGCCAACGCCGAACCGTCGCTGACGCCGACCCTTCCGCCTGGGGGCGTCGCAGACCCCGTCCTTGCGACGGCGTCCAGGTTTTGTCAAGGTATTGACATTTGAACTCTGACTCAATTAGCATACCGGGCGTGGAGGCGAGCATGAACGAACAGGGTGTTTGGAACTTCGAAAACGCCGAGCTTCCCTACCGCGACCAGCTATTCAAGACGGCGCTGCGCCTGGCGCGCAGTGCGGAGGACGCCGAAGACCTCCTGCAGGAGACGTACCTCAAGGCGTACCGGCACTACGCGTCGTTCTCCCCCGGCACCAACCTGAAGGCGTGGTTGTTCAAGATCCTGAAGAACACGTTCATCAACGAGTACCGGAGGCGCAAGCAACTTCCGGCGCAGGTGGACTTCGCCGAACTCGAAGAGACGTTCGAGTCGGCGGTTCTCCCGACCACCGCCACCGTCACCCGGACCCCGGAGGAGGAGTTGATGGAGTCCACGCTCGACGGCGAGGTGCGGCGCGCCCTGACCGCCCTACCGCACAACTACAAGGTTGTCGTCCTGCTCGCGGATATCGAGGGGTACGCGTACAAGGAGATCGCCGACATCCTGGCGATCCCCGTCGGCACCGTGATGTCGCGCCTGTACCGCGGGCGCAGGTTGCTGGAGGGCGCCCTGCTCTCCTACGGCGTGCGCTACAACTACTTGCACCAGCGGCCGCACCGGCTGCGCTCCGAGAACCTGGACTTGGCGACCATGTTTGCGGGCGGGGGCGAGCCCGCCGCCGCGACGCGGCTGCACTGAGCCGGTGCCACCCCGCGCCGGGCCGTGCGCCGGCCCGACGCGGGATCCGGTCGAATTTGCTAGCATGGCACGATGAGGCTCGCGGCCATCCCGCTGCTGCTGGCCGCCGCCGTCCTTGGCGGTGCCGATGACTTGCAGATCGCCGGCGGCGCGGCGTTCTCGTTGCCGAAGCTGCTGTCGCGCGGCCCGGTGGTGCTGGTGTTCTGGAACTCCTGGCTGCCCCACGCCGAGGAGTTCGCGAAGCTGCTCCCCGGGGTCGAGGCCGCAGCCGAACAGCACGGCTGGCCGGGGGCGGTCATCGTGTTCCAGGAGAGACGCTCCGAGGTCGGCCGCAACTTCCCGGCGCTCAAGGGTACCCGGCCGAGGTCCAGTCGATCGTGCGGGAGATGGCGCAGAGGTGAGGTCCGCGGACCGCCTCCTGGCAGGCCTCGCCGTTCTCGTGCTGGTGCTCGCCCGCTGGAGCACCGCGACCATCGAGGTGCGGGCGCCGCAGCCTCGCCTCATGGTTCCTCCCCTGACGCTACCCACCGTGGTGCGCCATGGCGTGCTGGCAAGTGGCGAGACCCTGGCGACCCTGGTGGGACGGCTCGGCCTTTCGCCCTCCGAGATGCTGCCGTGGCTGGCCGCGGTCCGGACCCAGATCGACCCGCGCGCGCTTCCGGTCGGTCTGGTCGCGGAGGCGGTGTTCGACGTTCACGGCGCGGTCAATGCGTTGCGCCTCACACCCGACTGGCGGTCGACGGTCGTGGTCGAGCGCTCGGGTGCGACGCTGGTCGGCCGGCGCGAGGAGCGGCCCGTCGAGCGCGAGGTCGTCGTCGTACGGGGGACCGTGCAGTCGAGCCTGTTCGACGCCATCGCCGCCGCCGGGGAGGGCGACACGCTCGCGGTGGCGCTGGCCGACCTGTTCCAGTGGGACATCGACTTCCACCGCGAAGTCCGCAGCGGCGACACCTTCGCGATCCTGGTGGAGAGGATCCGGTCCGCAGGGCGCACCGTGGGGTACGGGCCCGTGATCGCCGCGAGCTACGACAACCGGGGAAAGCGGTTCACCGCGGTTCGCTACGCCTTCGCCGGCGGCCGGCCGAGTTACTACGACGAGCGAGGCCGCCCGCTGCGCAAGCAGTTCCTGCGCGCACCGCTCAAGTTCTCGCGCATAACCTCGCGGTACTCGCTCGCCAGGATGCACCCGATCCTGGGTGTGAGGCTGCCGCACTGGGGCGTGGACTACGGCGCGCCGGTCGGGACCCCCGTGATGGTCACCGCCGACGGGGTGGTGACGTTCAGGGGCTGGCGCGGCGGCGGCGGCAACACCGTCGAGGTCCGCCACGCCGGCGGTTACGTCACCGCCTACCTGCACCTCTCCCGCTTCGGGCCGGGGGTTCATCCCGGCGCACGCGTCGAGCAGGGGCAGGTGGTCGGCTACGTGGGCGCCACCGGTCTCGCGACCGGACCGCACCTGGACTACCGCATCACCCAGAACGGCACGCACCTGAACCCGCTGTCAATCGGCCGGGACCCGGCGCCGCCGCTGCCGTCGCAGGAAGAGGCGAGGTTCACCGCCTGGGCGCAGCAGGTCCTTCCGCTGCTGCAAGCGCCGGGTCTGCTCCCCGCAGGGCGCGTCGCCGCCCTGCAGGCCGCGGCGCCGGCGCCCTTCCATGGCTAGGCGCGGCTCGCCGCGCCCGCCCGACTCGGAGACGGCGCCCCTCGATGTGTTCGCGCCGGTGCGGGCGGACCTCGCGGGCGGCACCCTCGACCTCTGGCCGCTGTACTGCCTGCACCCCGGCTCGATCACCGTCAACGCGGCGCTCGCACGCGGGGTGCGCATCCGCCTCGTCGCCGGCGGCGCGCCCTCCGGGTCGATCGCCTTCTCGTCGCCGGCGTCCGCGCCGCGCCTCCTCGGTCCGGAGGACGCGGCGCACGAGCTCGCGGCGGCGGTCGGCTTCCACATCGCGCCCGGAGGCGGGTTCGCCGTCGAGGTGATCGAGCAGCCGCCGGTCGGGTCGGGGCTGGGCGCGTCCTCGGCGTTTGCCGTCGCGCTCGCGCGCGGCTGCCTGGCGCTCGCCGGGCGGCGCCTCGGTGTGGCAAGAACCGTGGCGCTGCTGCGCGACCTCGAATCCCGGGTGCTGGGGGTCCCCACCGGCGTGCAGGACTACCTGCCGGCGTTGCTGGGCGGCCTCCTCGCTCTCCACCTGAACCCGGGCGGCGAACGGGTCGAGCGGCTCGGGACGGACCGGGGCTGGCTCGCCGCTCGCCTCGTCGTGATCTATTCCGGGATCACGCACGCCTCCGGGATGGTGAACTGGGAGGTCTACCGCGCGCGCATCGACGGCGACCGCCGCGTCGCCCGCAGACTCGACGAGATCGCGGTGGCCGCGACCGCATGCCGCGCGGCGCTGCTCGCCGGCGACGAGGCGGCGGTCGGCCGGGCGGTCGCGGCGGAGTGGCGCGCGCGCAGGGAGCTGGCGCCTTCGGTCACCAACACGGCGCTCGACGCGATCCTGGCGGCGGGCGCCTCGGCGGGCGCGCTCGCGGGCAAGGCGTGCGGCGCCGGCGGCGGCGGCAGCGTGCTGTTCTGGGTCGCACCCGAGCGCCGTGGTGCGGTGCGCGCCGCCGCGCTGGCGGCGGCCCCCGGCGCGTTCGAGGTCGCCTCCGACGTTGCCGCCCGGGGCGCCGCGGTGCGCTCGGGACGCGCTACGATGTCACCGGGCCGGGGCTGACCCCGGCGAGGGGAGGCTGAGCGATGGCTGAGCCGCGCACCGTTCGCGCACCGCGGGGCCGCACGCTGTCCTGCAAGGGGTGGCAGCAGGAAGCCGCGTTGCGCATGCTGATGAACAACCTGGACCCGGAGGTCGGCGAGCGCCCGGACGACCTGGTGGTGTACGGGGGCAGCGGCAAGGCCGCCCGCAACTGGGAGTGCTTCGAGGCGATCGTCCGCAGCCTGCGCGAACTCGAGGACGACGAGACGCTCCTGGTGCAGTCGGGCAAGCCGGTGGGCGTGTTCCGCACCCACGCCGACGCGCCGCGGGTGCTGATCGCCAACGCCAACCTCGTGCCGCACTGGGCGACGGCGGACGAGTTCCGCCGCCTGGAGGCGCTCGGTCTGACGATGTTCGGCCAGATGACCGCCGGTTCCTGGATCTACATCGGCACGCAGGGGATCCTGCAGGGCACCTACGAGTGCTTCGCGGCCGCGGCGCGCGCGCATTTCGGCGGCTCGCTCCAGGGCCGCCTCGTGGTCACGGCCGGCCTCGGCGGCATGGGCGGTGCTCAGCCTCTGGCGGCGACCATGAACGGGGCCGCGTTCCTGGCGGCCGAGGTCGACGAGGCCCGCATCGACAAGCGCCTCGCCACCGGGTACCTGGACGAGAAGGTCCGCGGCCTCGACGCCGCCATCGACCGCGCCCTCGCGCTCAAGGCGAACGGGGAGGCCCGTTCGGTCGGAGTGGTCGCCAACGCCGCCGACCTCCTCGCGCGCCTGCTCGAACGCGGGATCGTTCCTGACGTGCTCACCGACCAGACGTCCGCCCACGACGAGCTCAACGGGTACGTGCCGGACGGGATGACGCTGGCCGACGCGGCGGCGCTGCGGGCGAGCGACCCCGGGCGCTACAAGGCCGAGGCGTTCCGCACGATGGCGGCGCACATGCGCGCGATGCTGGAGCTGCAGCGGCGGGGCGCGGTCACGTTCGACTACGGCAACAACCTGCGCGGCCAGGCCCTTGTGGCCGGCGTCGCGGATGCGTTCGACGTGATCGGCTTCGTCCCGCTCTACATCAGGCCGCTGTTCTGCGCGGGGAAGGGCCCGTTCCGTTGGGCGGCGCTCTCCGGCGATCCGAACGACATCCTCCGCACCGACCGCGCGGCCCTGGAGATGTTCCCCGACGACGAGGGGCTGGTCCGCTGGATCACGATGGCCGAGGAGAGGGTGAAGTTCCAGGGGTTGCCGTCGCGCATCTGCTGGCTCGGCTACGGCGAACGCGCGCGCTTCGGCCTCGCCATCAACGAACTTGTCGCCAGGGGCGAGGTCTCGGCGCCGATCGTGATCGGCCGCGACCATCTCGACGCCGGGTCGGTGGCGTCGCCAAACCGCGAGACCGAGGGGATGCGCGACGGCTCCGATGCGATCGCCGACTGGCCGCTCCTCAACGCGCTCCTGAACACCGCCGCCGGCGCCACCTGGGTCTCCATCCACCACGGCGGCGGCGTCGGGATCGGCTACTCGCAGCACGCCGGGATGGTGGTGGTGGCCGACGGCACGCCGGCGGCCGCGCGGCGCCTCGAACGGGTGCTCACCACCGACCCGGGCACCGGCGTGATGCGGCACGCGGACGCCGGGTATCAGGAGGCCATCGACTGCGCACACCGAACCGGGATCAAGATCCCGATGCTGCCCGGCACGCCCTCGCGCTGAGGCTGACGGGGTCCCTCGCCGCGCTCCTCGCAGCGCTCGCTGCCGGGCCGTGGCCCGGGCTGGGCGCGGGTTCGCTGCTCTGGCGCGCACCCGTCGCCGCCGTCGCCCTGGCGTTCGCGTGGCGCCGCCTGCCGCGCCGCGCACCTTGGGTCGCGGGCGTGGCACTGGCCGCGCTGGCGTGCGATGCGTTCCTCCCCGCCGGGCGGAGTTCTCCTGAGTTCGCGGCCCTGGCCAACGCCCGCTCCGCCGAGCTCCAGGGTCGCCTCGCCGCGATCGCCGGCGACCCCCGCCTCCACCGCCTCCTCTACCCCGGCGGGGGCGAGGCCGAGCCCGAAGCCCCGTTCCCCCTCGCCGCCGAGGGGTGGCGGTCGCTGCCCTTCCCGGTGGACGTCCTCGTCGTCATGGACGAGCACGGGCTGCCGGTCGCGTGGGCGGGTCCGTCCGCCCGCCTCCCGGTCCACCTGCGGCCGCTGGGCGAGCGCGCGGTGGCGGCCGAGCCGGGGGTCGGTTCGATCTGGCTGTGGTGGCGGGAAAGCGTGTTCGAGAGCGGCCGGCCGCTCGGCGCGGTGCTGGCCGGGGTCGAGGTTCCGCAACAGGGGGCGAGGACGGTCCTCGGGGTGTGGGCCGGGCGGGCGGCGGTGGCGGCGGCCCACTTCGAGGGGCGGAAGCAAGGCCTGGCCCCCGGGCCGGTGCCCGCCATGGGGTTCGAGGTCCGGCCGGTCCGGCCGGTTCCATGGAGTGCACCAGGTCTCGCCGTCCTGGTCACGTGTCTCGTGCTCGTGGCGGGGGGGCCGGCGTGGGCCGTCGTCGCCGTCGCGGCTGCGGCGGTGGTCGTCGTGCCGCTCCTGGGGTGGCTCCCGATCGGCTGGTGGTTGGTCGGAGCGGTCGCGGCGTGCGCCCTGGCGGTCAATCGGCTCCCCCGTGGGTGGGCCTGGCGCTCGCTCGTCGCGGCTGGGATCGGGGTGACCGCCTGGGCGCTTGCCGGCATCTTCGACCGCCTCCACATCGTCGGGTTGCCACAGAGCCTGCTGTGGCCTGGGACGATGCGCTGGGCGCTGGTGGCCGCTTTCGCGGTCCTGTTTCGCAACGCCGCCAGGGGGCGTGGGGCCGTGCCGTGGCCGCTCGCCCTGGCGAGCTGGCTGCCGCTGGCGGCGGGCGTGGCGAGAGCCGATCCGGTGCTTCTCGGGGTAGGAGCTGCGGCGGTCATCCTGGTCGGTCTTCCCGGACGGGGCTTGTGGTTGCCTGCGCTGGTGGCAGCCGGCTTGGTGGCGGGTGGTGGCGACGCCGCGCGCCGGACCGGCCTGGTGGCGACCACCGAAGCGACCCTGGCCCGTCTGGAGAACGTCCAGGCCCCGGCGCGGGCGCTGCTGACATCGCTCCCGGAAAGGGCGCTGGCGCGGATGGTGCGGCTCGATCCAGGGGAGCGGCTCGTCGTGCTCGGTCGCCTCGCGGCCTGGGTCGGGTTGCGGGAAGCGCTGCCGGGCGCATCGCTCGACCTCACCGATCCGAGCGGCGAGCCGGCCGGAAGCTGGGGGGACGCGACGATCGGGACCGAGGAACGGCCGCGGGAGCTGGCGTCCCGGGCGCTCGGCAGCGGTTGGCAGGTCGCAGTCCTCGCCCCACCGTCGCCGCAGGACCTGCTGGCCGGGCTCCGAGCGGCCGGGGTCGCCGCGCCGGTGGCCGTGTTCGACCGCTCGGGCGCGCCGACCAGCCGCGGCGCGACGTTTCGGCCGCTGTCGCCGTCCGTCGTGGGGCGCGCGCTGGGCGCCGGCCGGGGATGGCTGCGGGTCGGGGTCGGGGAGCGCGAGTTCAGGGCGTACTTCCACGCCCGCCGCGACGCCGTCTTGGTCGTTCCCTGGGTCCGTCCCCCCGTCGCCGAGGCCGGCCTGATGGTGGCCGCGCTCACGCTTTGGGGGTTGTTCCCGGCGACGCTGTGGGAGCGCCGCCGGCGCTGGCTCGCCTTGTGGGCGCAGCGGAGAACGTTCGGCGGGCGCATGCGCGTGCTGTCCGTGGCGGCGGCCGTGCTGCCGGTCCTGCTCTTGGGCCAGCTCCTGCCGCAGCAGTGGGACCGCCAGCAGGGCAAGGCGCGGCTGGAGTTCGCCCGGGCGGTGAGCCAGCTGCTCGCCACGGAGCGCTGGCAGGAAGGTAACTCCTGGCTCGTCCGCGAGCTCGGCGGCGCCGTGGCGGTCTATCGCTCCGGCAAGCTCGTCTCGTCGACCCGGCCGGATCTCGCCGCCCTGGGCCAGATCCCCTGGATGCCTCCGCCCGAGGCGTACGTCCGCTCGATCCGCGGCTGGCAGGAGCCGGTGGTGGTGAGTTCGGGCGACGAGACCGGGGTGTTCGCCCCGATGCGAGGCGGCGAACCGGTGGTGGTCGGCGTGGTGGGGCTGCGCCTGCAGGCGCTCGGCCGGAGCCCTTCCCCAGGGGAGTGGTTCGTGATCACCGGCATCCTCGCAATGCTCGTCGCGCTCGGAATGGCGGAGCGTCTCGGCCAGCGGCTGGGAAGGCCGCTCCGCCGTCTGGTCGCGGCCGCCCACCGCCTCGAGCGCGGCGAGCCGGTGGCCGGCCTCGACACCCGCGGCGACGAGGACGTCGAGGCGCTCGGCCGCGCGTTCTCGACGATGGCGCACGAGGTGCAGCGGCGGGAGGACGAACTGCGCCGCGGCCGGAACTTCCTCGAGACCGTGCTCGAGACGCTCTCGGCCGCGGTCGTGGTCGTGGACGGTGACGGCAACGTCGGCCTCGCGAACCCGGCTGCGGTGAGGCTCCTGGGCGAGGCCAGGACGATCAGCGGTCTCGCCGATTCGTTCGCGCCGGAAATCGCGCGTATGGCGGAGCGGGCGCGGGCGGGGGAGCGGGCCGAGGGCACCGTACACCCCACGGCGTCGCCCGAAGCGCTCTGGCGGGTCACCGCGCTCCCGCTCCCGGGCGGCGCGGCCAGGGTCCTCGTTGTGATGGAGGACCTCTCGGAGCTGGCGCGCGCCGAAAGGCTGTCGTCGTTCGCGGAACTGGCCCGCATCGCCGCGCACGAGGTCAAGAACCCGCTGACGCCGATTCGGCTCTGGGCGGAGGAGCTCAACGCCGCGTTGGCGCAGGGCCCGGCCGCGGTGGTGGCGGTGGCGCAGGTCGCGGCGCCGCAGATCCTCGAGCGGGTCGAGCACCTGCGCGAGGTGGCGCAGGGGTTCTCGAACCTCGTCGCGCTCGAACACTGGGAGCCGCAGGTCATTGCACTCAAGGCCCTCGCGGGCGAGGTGGTCGCCGAGTACGAGGTGTTGCAAACGCGCGGTGTGGCGATCCGCCTCGGCGGGGATGACCGCGCCGAGATCGTGGCGGACGCGCAGTGGGTCCGCCGCGCCCTGCGCCATCTCCTCGAGAACAGCGCCCGCGTGCTGCTCGGCCGCGAGGGCGAGATCGAGGTGCGCGTCCAGCGTCTCGACCGCCAGGTGGTGCTGGCGGTGCGCGATACCGGCGGGGGGGTCGCGAGCGAGTTGCTCGGACGGCTGTTCGAACCCCACTTCTCGACGACCAGCGAGGGCAGCGGGCTCGGCCTCGCGGTGGTCCACCGCGTCGCCGTGCGGGCCGGCGGCAGCGTCGAGGCGGGCAACGTCGGCGGCGGGCTCGAGGTCCGCATCCTCTTCCCTGCCGGGGCCTGAGCTGCCTCTACCGGCTCCCCGCCGCCGCCCCCCACTTTGATGTCTTCATCCACTGCATGGAGCCTACCTTTCTTGCCGGTCCCGCGGGGTGGCTCTCTCTTCACTGCGTGAGGCCTGTTTTGTTTTGCCCCGCGGGCTGCGGCCGGGTCGCTCGGGCGGCGCATCGAGCGCCGCCCTCCGACCCGCCTGCGCGTGCGACCGAGCAGGCCAGATCGGCGGGCGGAGCCTCGCCGTTCCTCGCCTGCGCTCCGCTCCGGCTCGGCCGGCGTTTCCACCCGCCGCTCTGGCCGCTCGGGACCCGCACGCTCCGGCGAAATCGGCCTGCGCCCGCTGGGCGGTCTTGGCCACCCCCCCCCACCAAGCGGAGGTCCTGCCGGAAACGCCTGGCGTTGGCATGACTCTCGGCCTTCAGCAGGATCTTCGACATGGGGGCGGGGGGTGTCGTTGATCCGCCGGTGCCGCGGGTGGCCATCTTGCTCCTGCGCCCGCGGGTCCCGGACGGGCGAGCCGCGCCGGGGTGTCGCT
>NCBR01000100.1 GCA_002279285.1 Acidobacteria bacterium 37-71-11 | reverse complement strand
GACGTCGCGCACCGGCAGCTCGGGCGCGGAGATCGAGGTGCCGTAGGCGATCGGATGCCCGACCGGTGCGGGCAGCCCGAGCGCCGCGGTGATCCGCTCGAGCAGCAGCATCCCGAGCGGGATGGCGAAGCGCCCGCACCAGGTGAGCCGGTACTGCGAAGGATCCTCGGGGTTCACGCAGGTCGAGTAGAACTGCTCCACCTTCGCGGAGGTGACTGGCCCTGTCAGCGGTCCGGTGAGCAGCGAGCGGTCCTTCTCGCACGCCTTGACGTAGGCCTCGACGCCGCCGTCGCCGTACGGCGTGTAGCCGAAATCCGCGCCGTAATGGACGGCGTCGGAGGAGATCGCGACCGCCACGTCACGGCCGAGGCGCAAGTTGTGGGAGGTCATCACGGTCGCGACAGCGGTTGCGAGCCGGTCTGACAGCTCCTGCATGCGCTGGAACCCCATCGCGGGGACGATGATCGGCACGATCTGGAGGTCCGGCCGCATGTGCCTAAGCCAGAACACGAGCGCCTCCAGGGAGTGCTCGGAGTCCTGCGCCGCGTCGTCGCGCACGAAGCTGTCCTTGGGCAACAGGCTCAAGATCTCATCCCGGAGGCCCGACACGGGGACGTCGCCGTCCGGGGTGCGCCACGCGCGGTAGGAGTCGAAGACGAGGACGTCGTGGGCGCCGAAGGCGCGGTACCTGTGGAAGACCCCGACCAGGATCACGGTCTTGGCGGTGACGAGCGGCAGCACCTGGCGGTACACGCGCCCGGCGTAGATGTAGTCGTCGTGGGCGCAGATCACGCCCGCGACCCCCGCCGGCGGCGGATCGCCCAGCTTCTCGGGGGCGGGCGGCGCCGCCGAAAGCTCCCACACCTTCGCCATCTGTTCTGGGTTCGAGGCAAACCCCACGGCATCCTTCTGCCCGCGCACGTCGCCCAAGGACGGAATCCCCATCTCGGCGCGCACCTCTTTCGACGAAGGCGGCGTGCCCTGCGGCTGCAGCGCCGCCTGGGCAACGATGGTGAGTGCGATCAAGGGGGTGAGGACGGCCGCGAAACCGGGCATGGTTCACCTCGCCCGGGCAGCGTAGCGCCGGACGGAGCAGCTGGCAACGGCGGCGGCGCGCACCGATGTTGATCGGCGCTTCGGCGGCGCGGTTGCCGGAGCGGACGGCGTAGTTCTGGCCGCGGTCCTCGGGGTAGATCTGCGCCATGCAGGCGTGGAACAGGCCGGCCACCGGCGTCTCGAACTGCGGGATCACGCTCGGGTAGTTGCAGGGGATCACCGGTTGCGCGTACGCGGCCTTGAAGTGGTGGCGGGCGAGCACCCAGCTGTCGTCGAAGGCGGGGTTGACGCGCTGCAGGAACGGACGGTAGGCGGCCCACACGTCGTCGTCGCGCGCGCTCCAGAGCGGGTTGTCGGCGAACAGGTACTTGGAGATGTAGAGCACGTGGCGGCCGCCGTAACGCTCGCGCGGGATGTAGTTGGTGTGCTCGATCAACCCCCCGAACGGAAACTCGGGGTCGGCGATGTTGAGCCAGTAGTACGGCGACAGCGACCGCGAAAGCTCGAGCACGACGCAGAGAGCGGCCGTCGAGGCGAGGCCGTCGAGGCGCGCGCGGTAGGCGTCGGGGACCTGGCCGCCCGCCACCTTGACCAGCTCGCCCGGGGCCGCGGTGAACAGCACGGTGTCGAAGCGCTCGACGCCGGTCCGCGCCTGCACCTCGAGGCCGTCCTCGCTGCGCCAGATCCGCCGTACCGGGTTGCCGAGTTCGAGGCGGGCGCCAGATTCGCGCAGGCGGGCGACGAGCGCGTCCACGAGGCGTGCGAACGAGCCTCTCATGTAGCCGAGGCGCTCGCCCATGCCGCTCGTCGAGCGCGATCGGCCGCGCAGGTACACCTTCCCCCAAAGCCAGACCATCGCCACCTCGTCGGCCTTCTCCGCGAACTTCTGGTGCAGGAGGGGGCCCCAGACGGCGTCGAACGCCCTGCGGCCGGCGTGCGCGAGGATCCACTCGCGGGCGGTGATGCCCTCGAAGCGGTGAAAGTCGGCGGTGCGGTTGAGCAGGAGCGTGGACGCGCCGAAGCGCAGCTTGTCCAGCAACGGCAGCGGGCCGAATTTCAGCAGGGAGACCGGGGTGCCGAAATCCCAGAGGCGCCCGGACGAGTAGATCCCCATGCGCGAGGGGAGCCACTCGATCTCGGAGCCGAGGCCGAGCTCCCCGGCGAGCGCCAGGATGTCGGTGTCGGTGGTGAACAGGTGGTGATAGAAGCACTCCAGCCGCTCCCCGCCGACCGCGAAGCTGGCAACGAGGCCGCCCGCCTCCGGGTACCGCTCGAACACGGTGACCTTCCAGCCCGCGCGTGCAAGCCGGTATGCAGCTACGAGGCCTGTCAGTCCGGCCCCGACCACGGCGCAGCGGTTCGCCTGATCACCCATTGCCGCCAAGGATACCGCGGACGCGCGGCTCGGCCGCGCGAGGCCGCCTGTCGCGGCCGCGGGCGCAGAAGGCCACGGGCCCGCCGGGGCTTCAGATGAACAGGCGGTAGTTGACCTTGAGGGCGAGTTCGCGGTTGCGGAGATCCGGGGCGCCGGCCAGCTCCTGCCGGCCCTCGTTGTAGACCAGGTAGAGATCGGAGTCGTTGCGCAGGATCCAGCGCAGGCGCAGGTTGAGCACGCGGGCGCCGATCGAGGAGTTGTACTGCAGGTAACCGGATGCCGAGAGGGTGGCGCTGTGGATGTAGTCGAGGCGCGCCGACCACAGCCGCCACTTCAGATCGCCATGAGGGCTGGAGACGTTCACGGTGGAGTAGCCGCCAGCCGTCCTGAGGTGGCGGTTGAAGACGAACCACGTCTCGCCGCCGAGCTGGCGGGTGGTGCCGTCGTAGAAGTCGCCGCCGGTGGCCTCGACATCGAACCCCCAGCGCCGCGACTCGTCCGAGTAGTAACTGGCGCTGGTGCCGGTAAAGGTGTACGCCCCGGCGGGGAGAACGAGGTGGGGGTCGAGTTCGAACGGCTCGAACAGGCGCTCGAACTCGCGCTTGACCCGCACCTCGACGACGTCGCCGCTCTCCAGCTCGAGCTCGCACGAGAGGCTGTTGTCGCCGGTCTCTCGTACGCCGTGGCGGAGCGAGTCGTAGGCATCGTTGCTGCTGATCACGCTGACCCTGCGAATCCCCCAGCGGCCGGGACGGAACGAGCGCCGCAGGTACGCCTGAGAGCGCCGGTAGCCGTCGCGACTGACGAACCCCAGGTCGGGGTTGAAGCCGGCGTCCACCTGATAGCCGCCGAACAGAAACCCCCACCGATCCGTCGTGAGGTCGAGCGACACGTCGTAGGCGCTCCTGACGCCGCCCATGTCGCTGTCGTCCACCCGCAGGTAGTCGCCGCGCAGCGACAGCTCGCGGGTGATGAACCAGTCGCCGTCGACGCCGAGGGTGGTGGAGTGGAAGCCCCCGCGCCGCGAGTCGGTCGCGATCATGCCCACGTACGAGCGCTCGCCGAGGTCGCGTCGTACCCTGGCGACGTTGTACCAGGCGGCGGGGAGGCCGAGCCCGGGCACCCCGCCGGTGCGGACGCTGAGGACGCCGACATCCTGGCGGCCGACCTTGCCGGTGAGCCGGACGCCGGCGTCGATCGGCACGGTGGCGCCCCCGTACAGGCCGACGCGGCGGCTGAAGAACGCGGCGATGTCGGGCTGCTCGGGGTCGCCGCCGAAGTGGCCGAAGGAGAAGAGCTGCGCGTTCTCGAGGAAGAACTCGCGCTTTTCGGGGTAGAAGAGCGAGAACCGGCTGAGGTTGACCTGCTCCGCGTCTGCCTCCACCTGGGCGAAGTCCGTGTTGTAGGTTCCGTCGAGCGTGAGGCCGGGCGTGAGCGAGTACTTGACGTCGAACCCCCACTGGTCGAGGCTGCGCGAGCGCTCGCGGCCGCCGTCGGGAGTGCTCTCCCGTGCGACGCCGCCGAGAACGTAGGGGATGAGCTGCAAGTTGCGCTGGTGCGTCGTGATCTCCATCCCGCTCAACGTCGCGGCGTAGTCGAGGCTGGAGATGTCGAACGGCGGACGCGGCGGAACGAGGTACGACTCCTCCTGCGTGCGTCGTACCACGCGCTCGACGTTGACCGCCCACGTCTGCTGCGGGTCGCTGCCGTAGCGCAGCACCCGGAACGGGATGCGCAGCTCGGCCTGCCACCCGGTGGCGGTGATGGCGGCCCGGGCTTCCCAGACCTCGTCCCAGCTCCAGGTGTAGTTCTCGTAGCCGTTGATGAGCCCCTCCTCCTTGGCCCCGAGCGGGTTGACGATGAACACGGTGCCGCGGACCTGGTCGCGGTAGGTGTCGAATACCACCTCGACGTGGTCGTCGGTTGTGGGCTCGTCCCGGTGGCGGAGCTTGTTGGCGCGGATCAGTGACGGCGCGTCATCGTCGCAGCGCACGCCGACGTAGAGGTTGTGGTCGTCGTAGATGAAGGCGACGTGGGTCGCCTCGGTGGCGGACCGGCCGTACTCCGGCACGCTCTGCCGGAAGTCGTCGTACCAGGTGGCCTTCTGCCAGGCGGCATCGGACAGTTTGCCGTCGATGCGGGGCGCCTCGCCGGCCGCGACCCGAGTGCAGCGGAGGTCGCGGACCTGGCCCCACGCGGGCAGCGCGGGCGCGAGGGAGATGAGGACGAGCACCGGCACGACGCCGGCGGAACGTGACGGCTTCGACTTCACAGCGCCTCCCAGGTCCGTGTCCGGGGGGCGGTCGGCGCCCCGGCCGGGCAGCGTATCGCAGACCGGGGCGCCATTGAAGAGGCGGCGGCGTCTCGACCGGGCTGCAAGCCTGCATGGCGTTGCGCCCGCGGCAGAACCCTACGCGCGGGGGGTTCGAGGCGGAACGGAGCCGGCGTCAGGTGACGCGGCACCTACGTGGGCGGTTTCGCACCCGTGTTCTGCGCCCCGTGCGCGGGGGTCAGTTGATGTCGTCGCCGCCGCCGAGGAAGCCGGGGAGGCGGTAGAGGCCGCCCTCCGGCAGCTCCGGCGGCTCCTCGGCCTCCTGCACCTGCCAGCGCTGGTAGGAATCGTCCGGCAGTTCGGCGATGAACCGCGACGGCTCGAGGATGACGTCCACCCGGTAGCGGTCGCGGGCGACCAGCGGGTAGCAGAGGACCAGCTCGTCTTTCGCCCGGGTGCAGGCGACGTAGAAAAGGCGCCGCTCCTCTTCCATGTCTTCGGCGCGGGCGGACGGGAAGCGGCCCTCGGCGAGCCACACGATGAACACGGCGCGCCACTCGAGGCCCTTTGCCTGGTGGATCGTCGAGAGCGTGACCCGCTCGCGCTCGCCCTCCTCGACGGTCACGTCCTCGCCCGAGAGCTCGTTCATCAGCGTGACCTCGTCGAGGAAGGTGTCGAGGGAGTCGTAACCGTCGGCGAACAGCGCGAGCTGCTCGAGGTCGTCGAGGCGCGCGCTGGCGTTGTCGAGGGTGGCGCGGACGTACTCCCGGTAGCCGGAGGCGACCACCTCGCGGACCATCTCGCCGGGGCGGGAGCGCAGCTTGAGCAGGCGCCCGACCAGGCCGGCGATGTTCTTCACCGAGTTCGCCGCCGCGCCCGGCAGGGCGAGCGCCTTCGCGTCCACGCGGCCGAGGGCCTCGATCGGTTCACCCGAGCCGGCAAGCGTTTCCCATATCCGGGCGACCAGACGCTGGCCGAGGCGCGGCTTCAGGCGCGCCATGCGGCCGAACGCCACCTCGTCGCGCGGGTTGGCGACGAAACGCAGGTGCGAGAGGGCGTCCTTGACGTGGCGCTGCTCGAAGAAGCGCAGGCCGGAGCGCACCTCGTATGGGATGTTGCGGCGCGTCAGCTCGACCTCGAGCTCGAGCGAGTGCGAATGGTTGCGGTAGAGCACCGCGATCTCGGCCAGCGGCACGCCCTCGTCGATCAGCTCGAGGGTGCGCTGCGCTACGAACGCGGCCTGCGACTCGGGCGACGGCGCGGCGCACACGACCGGCGCCTCGCCGCCCTCGCGCACCGGGCGGAGGTGCTTGGGGAACTGCCGTTCGTTGGCCGCGATCGATGCGTTCGCGAGCGTCAGGATCGGCGGCAGCGACCGGTAGTTGGTCTCCAGGCGGAACGTCGCGCAGCCCGGGTAGCGTTCGGGGAACGAAAGGATGTTGGCGTACTCGGCGCCGCGGAACGCGTAGATCGACTGGGCGTCGTCGCCCACCACCATCAGGTTCCGCCCGCCGCCGAGCATGAGGTCCACGATGTCGGCCTGCAGGCGGTTGGTGTCCTGGTACTCGTCGACGAGTACGTGGGCGAAGCGCGCCGCGAGCAAGCGCCGCACGTCGTCGTGGCGGCGCAGGAGCAGCAGCCAGTTGAGCAGCAGGTCGTCGTAGTCCATCACGGCCGCGGCGCGCTTGCGCTCGAGGTAGCGGCGGAACACCGCCTGCATCGTCTCGACGTCGGCAAAGAACTGCGGGTAGCGCGCGGCGACGACCTCGTCGAGCGACCGGCCGGTGTTGATCACGAACGAGTAGGCCTCGACGAGCACCGCGGCGCCGGGCAGGCGCTTGCCGGGCGAGGCCGGTACGGTGTCGGTGAGCGCGGTACCCATCAGGTCGCGGGCGTCCTCGCGGTCGAGGATGCCGTAGTTGGACGGGTATCCCAACCTGTCGCCGAACCGCCGCAGCAGCCGGTTTCCGACCGAGTGGAACGTGCCGCCCATCACCCGCCCGGCGTCCCGGCCGAGCAGGAGACCGACGCGCGAGAGCATCTCGCGCGCGGCGCGGTTGGTGAACGTGAGCAGGAGAACGGCGTTGGGGTCGGCGCCGTCCTCGAGCAGGCGGGCGACGCGGTAGACGAGCGTGCGCGTCTTGCCGGAGCCGGCGCCGGCGAGCACCAGCATCGGGCCGCCAGCGTGCATGACGACCGCGAGTTGCTCCTGGTTCAGCTCGCCGGCGTAGTCCACCTTGCGACGCAGCCCCTCGGCCGGGCGCAGCGCCACCTTGCGGGGGACCGGCTTGTCCGTCACCGGCCGAGGATAACGCAATGGGTTCCCGCGTGCGCGGGAACGACAAGAGAGGTGCGGGGACGACGGTGAAGGCGGCGCGGGAAGAACGCGTTCGGGTCCGGGGGGTCCGAATAATGTGACACATGGTCTCAATAAAATCTTGGCTCCGTAGGCGATGGGTGCGGTTGCCAAAACCCACCGCCGCCCATACTATGAGCGCGCGCAGCGGTGCGCCGCGGCACGCGGGAACTCGCCCCCGGGGGGGACGGTGGGGGCGGCGGGCGCACGCACGCGCTGGAGGCACGCGAGTGTTCAGGATCGTCAGCAAGGAAGAAATCGCGCCCAAGTTCCACCGCTTCGTCGTCGAGGCGCCGGAGATCGCGCGCAAGCACAAGCCCGGCCAGTTCGTGATGGTGCTGCCGACCGAGACCGGCGAGCGCATTCCGCTGACGATCGCGGCGTCGGATCCCGCCGCCGGGACGATCACGCTGGTCGTCCAGGAGGTCGGCAAGACCACCATGAGCATGGCCCTGTTGGGGGCGGGCGACGGGTTCCTTTCGGTCGTGGGTCCGCTTGGCACCCCGACTCACATCGAGAAGTTCGGCACGGTCGTGTGCGTCGGCGGCGGCGCCGGCATCGCGCCGATGCTGCCGATCGCCGGCGGCCTGCGCCGCGCCGGCAACCGCGTGCTCTCGATCCTGGGCGGCCGCACCCAGGAGCTGGTGATCCTGCGCGCGGAAATGGAAGCGGTCTCCGACGAGATCGTCTACACCACCGACGACGGGTCGTTCGGCCGCAAGGGGTTGGTGACGCACGCGCTCACCGACCTGATCGCGAGCCACGGCACGCCGGACCTCGTCGTCGCCATCGGACCGGCGATCATGATGAAGGCGGTGGCGGAGATGACCCGCCCGCTCGCGATCCGGACGCTCGCCTCGCTGAACTCGATCATGGTGGACGGCACCGGGATGTGCGGCGCTTGCCGCATCGCGGTGGATGGACAGACCAAGTTCGTGTGCGTGGACGGCCCCGAGTTCGACGCCCACAAGGTGGATTTCGACCTCCTGATGAAACGCCTGCGCATGTACCTCCCGGAGGAGCAGGCGGCGCGCGAGAAGTTCCTCGCGAACCACGAGTGCCGGGCGATGGCGGGGGTGTCCCGTGGCTGACGAGATCCGCGGCGTCCCCGAGCTGCCCAAGGCGCAGCGGATGAAGGTGCCGCGCCACCCGATGGCGACGCAGGAGCCGCTCGAGCGCATCAAGAACTTCGCCGAGGTCGCGCTCGGCTACTCGCCGGAGTTCGCGCTCGAGGAAGCGCAGCGTTGCCTGCAGTGCGCCAACCCGCCGTGCGTCAAGGGGTGTCCGGTCGGGATCGACATCCCGGCGTTCGTCCAGCTCATCCGCGAGGGCGACTTCGCGGGCTCGCTCGCCAAGATCAAGGAGACCAACACCCTCCCGGCGATCTGCGGCCGCGTCTGCCCGCAGGAGGAGCAGTGCGAGGTCGTCTGCGTGATGACCAAGAAGTACAAGCCGGTGGCGATCGGGCGCCTGGAGCGCTTCGTCGCCGACTGGGAGCGCGCGCAGGGCCTATTCTCTACCCCGCAGCTCGCGGCACCGACCGGACACAAGGTGGCGGTGGTCGGCTCCGGCCCGGCTGGCCTTGCGTGTGCCGCGGAACTCGCCCGTTTCGGCCACAAGGTCACGATCTTCGAGGCGCTGCACAAGCCGGGGGGCGTGCTGGTGTACGGCATCCCGCAGTTCCGGCTCCCCAAGGAGATCGTGACGTTCGAGATCGACAACCTGACCCGGATGGGCGTCGAGCTACGCACCGACTTCGTGATCGGCAAGACCGCCACCGTGCACGAGCTGTTCGGCGAGTACGGGTACGACGCGGTGTTCCTCGGCACCGGCGCGGGGCTGCCGTACTTCCTCGGCATCCCGGGCGAGAACTACATCGGCGTGCTCTCCGCCAACGAGTTCCTCACGCGCGTGAACCTGATGAAGGCCTACGATTTCCCCCGCACCGACACGCCCGTGCGCACCGGCCGCCGCGTCGCGGTGGTGGGGTCGGGCAACGTCGCGATGGACTGCCTGCGCACCGCCAAGCGCTTGGGGGCGGACGAGGTCATCTGCGTGTACCGGCGCACCCGCAACGAGTCCCCCGCGCGGCGCGAGGAGCTGGAGCACGCGGAGGAGGAGGCGATCGACTTCCGCTGGCTCTCGGCGCCGGTCGGGATCCTCGGCAACAACGACGGGTTCGTCACCGGTTTGCGCATCCAGCGCATGGAGCTGGGCGAGCCGGACGCCTCGGGCCGCCGCCGTCCGGTGCCGATCGAGGGTTCGGAGTACGAGATCGCGATCGACACGATCGTGATCGCCATCGGCCAGGGCCCCAACCCGCTCGCCACGCGCTCGACTTCCGGCCTCGAGCTGAACCACCACGGCAACATCGTGGC
>NCBR01000302.1 GCA_002279285.1 Acidobacteria bacterium 37-71-11 | reverse complement strand
CACCAAGCTGATCCGGTACTTCTACTCGCAGGCCAAGGCGAAGGAGGACCCCGACCACGGCGAGGTGCAGGAGACCGAGTTCCGCTACCCCGGTCCGCGTCCCCGCAGCAAGGAGATGGGCATCCTGATGCTTGCCGATGCGGTCGAGGCGGCAAGCCGCACGCTCTCCGAGGCCACCCCGGGCCGGATCCAGTCGATGATCGACCAGATGGTCAAGAACATCCTCGAGGACGGCCAGCTCGACGAGTGCGACCTGACGCTGAAGGACATCGAGAAGATCGGGGCCGCCTTCTTCTGGGTGCTCACCAACGCATTCCACCATCGCATCGACTACCCGGGCTTCGACTTCAACCGGAAGCACCGTGGCTAAGCCGCGGGTCACGTTCCGGTGGCAGCTGCGGCCCAGAGGACGCCAGACGCCGGCGCTGCGGCGGCTTGCGGTCGCGGCGCTCGAGCGCCTCGGCGCGGGGCCGGTCGAGGTCGGGGTGCTGGTCTGCGACGACGCGACGATCCGGACCCTCAACCGGCACTTTCGAGCCAAGGACGCACCGACCGACGTGCTCTCGTTCCCGGCGGGGTTCGCGCAGCCCGACGGCCCGACCTACCTCGGCGACATCGCGATCTCGCTCGAGACCGCCCGGCGCCAGGCCGATCAGGCGGGAGTCGACGTCGAACGCGAGCTCAAGACCTTGCTGGTGCACGCGCTCGTCCACCTGTGCGGCTTCGATCACGAGACCGACGGCGGCGAGATGGTCGCGCTCGAGGCGCGGCTGCGCCGGGAGTTGATCGGGTGAGCGCGTTGGCGCTGTGGTGGGCGAACCCGGTGACCGCGGTGCTGACCGCGCTCGCGCTGCTCGGCCTGTTGGTCCTCGCCGCGACCGGGATGCTGGCGGTTGTGCGCCTGGGTGCGATCCAGCTCGGCGGCCTCCTCGTGCAACGCGAGCGACTCCTGCCGGGCCTGCCGCGCCGATCCGACGCGCAGGCGAGCGTGATCGTTTTCCTGCAAGCGGGTACGGGCCTCGTGCTGGTGTTGTTCTCGCTCGTCGCGGTACGGGCAGGGCGCCTGGTCGGCGCTTCGCAGATTGTGCTGGTCGCGGTCCTCGCCGCGGGTTGGCTCGCGGCGGTCGGCATCGGCCTGCTGTTCGCCCGGGGGGCGCGCGTGGAGCGCGTGGCCGTGGCGACGCTCGTCGCCATCCGGCCCTGGACCGCGCTCCTGCGCGTGCTGGCGAGGTTCGAGGAGAGCCAGGACCAGGCTGGGGCAGGCGACGAGGAGGAGGTCGACGAGCACGACGTGCAGGCGTTCATCGGTGCCGGCGAGGAAGCGGGAATCCTGGAGGAGGAGGACGCCGAGCTTGTCGCCTCGATCGTCGAGCTGTCCGACACGGTCGCGCGCGAGATCATGACCCCCCTCACCGACATGGTGGCGCTCCCGGCGGCCGCGGGCTTCGCGGAGGTCGAGCGCCTCTTCGCCGACTCGATGTTCACCCGGATCCCCGTGTACCGGGAGACCCTGGACCGGATCGAAGGAGTGGTGCACGTCAAGGACGTCCTCCGGGCGGTGGCGAACGGACAGGCGGGCGCCGCCGCCGACCTGCTGCGCCCGGTGCTCATCGTGCCGGAGACGAAGCCGCTGCGGGAGTTGCTGCGCGAATTCCAGGCGGCGCGCCAGCAGATCGCGGTGGTCGTCGACGAGTACGGCGGCACCGCCGGCATCGTGACGCTCGAAGACATCCTCGAGGAGATCGTCGGGGAGATCCAGGACGAGCACCAGCGCGAAGCGCCCGGTGTGGCGGAGGAGACAAGCGGCGTCTATCTCGTTGACGGCGCCGCCCACGTCGACGTTCTCGAGGACCTCTTCGGCGTGGAGGTGGGCGAGCTGGGGTTCGATTCGGTGGCGGGGCTGGTGTTGGAACAGCTCGGCCACCTGCCCCGCGCCGGGGAGAGGACGCTCTGGCGAGGCCTCGACATCGAGGTGGTCGACGTCGACCGGCGCCGGCTGCGCCGCGTCCGCGTCCGGCGCCAGGGGGAAGGCGCGGCATGACACGCTCGGGCACGGTCGCGCTGCTCGGCCGCCCCAACGCGGGCAAGAGCACGCTCGTCAACGCGCTGCTCGGCGAGAAGGTGGCGATCGTCTCGGCCAAGCCGCAGACGACGCGGCACCGCATCACCGGCGTCCTCACCGAGGAGCGCGGGCAGGCCGTTCTCTTCGACCTGCCCGGAGTGCACCGGCCGCTGCACCGGCTCAACGTTCAGATGATGCACGCGCTGCGCGACACTCTGGCGGAAGTCGATCTGATCCTCGAGCTGTTCGACGCCAGCGCGGACCCCGGCGGCGGCGAGGAGTTCGTCGTCGGCCTGCTGGACGGGGTCGAGGCCCCGGCCGTCCTGCTGCCCAACAAGGTGGACCTGGCGGGCGTCTCGAGCCGCTTGGCGGAGCGCACCGCCTTCTACTCGGCTCGCCACGCCTATGCGGCCGTAGTGCCGATCTCGGCGCTCAACGGCGATGGGTTGGCGGAACTCCGGGACACGGTGTTCGGGTTGCTTCCGGAGGGCGAGCCGCTGCTCGACCCCTCACTCACGACCACTCAGAGCGAGCGGTTCTTCGTGACCGAGCTGATCCGCGAGGCGGTGCTCGAACGGGTCGAGAAGGAGCTGCCGTTCACGTCGACCGTGCACCTGCGCCATCTTCGCCGACATCGTCGTGGACCGCGACAGCCAGAAGGGGATCATCGTCGGCAGGGCGGGCGCGATGATCAAGGAGATCGGTACCGCGGCCCGCGCCCGCATCGAGTCGTTGCTCGGGGTCAGGGTTTACCTCGACCTGCGGGTGAAGGCCCGGCCGGGGTGGCGCGAGGACTCCAGGTTCCTCTCCGAGTTGGAGGAGATGGAAGCCCCCTGGACCCCGCCCGCCGATGGGAGCGAGGAGGATTGAGCGTCACCGTCTACGTTGCCGACGGCTGCGCCGACTGTGCGGGCCTTCTGGCCGACCTCGCGAGGAGGCGGGTCGCCTGCGAGGTCGTCAACCTCACGCGGGACCCGGCTCGGCTCGCGGAGCTGGCCGCCCTCACCTGGGAGCGGCGGCTGCCGGTCACGGTCGACCACGAGCGTTGCTCGATCGGGTTCGCGGGGCGTTCGAGCTCGTGGAGCGAGCTTGGGCTGTCGCTCCCGCGCTCCGGCTGAGACGCTC